>CAZBFW010000701.1:0-2712 GCA_964491135.1 uncultured Phycisphaeraceae bacterium
GGGCATCCAGTGCCACCCCGAGAAGAGCCAGGCGGTGGGGCTGCAGATATTGCGGAATTTCGTGGCGATTGCATCCAAGGAGACAGTGTGACCTTCACTATCTATCCGGCCATCGACCTGCGCGGCGGCCAGGTCGTTCGCCTGCGGCAGGGAGATCCGGTTGCGCAGACCACCTTTGGCGATGATCCTGCTGCAACGGCGCGGCGGTGGGCTGCTGCGGGCGCTGAGTGGCTGCACGTGGTGAACCTGGATAGTGCGTTTGCTCCAGGGACAAATGATCGTGGGGGCGTCCGGCCGGGGGGCCGTCGGGGGGGTCGGTGAAGAGGGGGGGCGTGGCGGGGGGGCCGGCGGCGCCGGGGTTGGGCTTGGCCAGCATGAGGATGAGGCGGGCCTCGCGCAGCAGTTCGTTCCCGGAGAAGAGCTGGATACGGTATTCGCCCGGCTCTGGGAATGTGAGCCCGTGGAACTGCAGGGCGAGGTTCGCGATGGCTCTGGGGTTCTTGAATTCGACGGTTCCGGTCCCCTGCACGATGGGCTGGCGAGCCTCGTTCGCGTCAATGACACGGATGGTGATGGGCGTCGGTCCGTGGCCGTCGGTGAGAGACACGTGCACGGAGAGCTGCGGGTGCGTCACGGGGAAACGAAAGGCATGGATGGTGCTGAACAGACCGATCAGAGACTGCTTGCCCGTGATGCGGTCCGTGATGATCTGATCACACACGAGGAGTGAGAGCACGTCCGGAGCCACTTTGAGTTCGCCCATGATTGGATCCTGCAGTGCCTGCGCCTGTGAGTCAATCCTCCAGTCCTTTGCCTGGCCGGGATTGTAGCGGATCGGGTTCATCGCGTCGAAGGCGACAATCGGGGCGGCGACGCACGCCGTCAGCCGGTGGTGGCGCGGCCCCAGGAATGGCCCGCCAGCGGCTTCTCGGCCCGGGCGAGGATTTCCTTGTAATCGGGGTAGCCGCCTTTTTCCGCAAAGGCCTCAAACATGATCAGCCGGCGATCGTAGGTGACGCCGATGGCCTCGGCGTCGTTGTAGTCGCTGGCGATGAAGCCGCCCTTCGGCGTTCCGTATGCGTCCAGCAGATGGTGGGCCTCGGCCCGGATTTCGTCGTACGTGCCGCGGGGCAGGGTGTTCTGCGTATCCACGATGGCCTCGAAGCAGACCCGACCACGATAGCGACCGCCGAAATCATCGATGCCCACCGTGTTGGGCTGCTGGTTATTGATGACCTCCAGGCCGACATCGATCAGGTCCTCCACTAGGTCGTTGATGCGGCCGCAGGAGTGCATCCAGGTGTGGCAGCCGGCCGCCTTGATGGCGTCAAACCATTTCTTGTAGGCCGGCTTGAAGAACTCCCGGAACATATCAACGCTGATGAAGGCGCGGTCCTGGACGCCCCAGTCGTCAGCCATGGCCGCGGCGTGAATGCGGTTGCCGGCGATGCTGACGCAGTTGCGAAAGACGCGAATGTGATGGTCCAGCACCCGACCGATGACCTCGTGGACGGCCTCCGGGTCGGTGTAGAAGTCCATGAAGGCGTTTTCCATGCCGCGCAGCATGTGCAGGCGCTCCCAGATGCCCTGTCCGAAGCAGAACATCACGAAGCGGTCTTCCGCGCCGGCGACCTGGGCCTCGAAGGCTTCGTAGCGGGCGGGGTGGTCCGGGTCGGGCCACTTATAGGACGCCAGATCGGTCCAGTCCTTCAGGGGGTGGCCGACGACCTGGCCGGAGTTGGAGACTTCGCTCTTCCCCCAGAGGCAGCCCCATTCGTCGTGCATCTGCTTCTGAAAATCGAAGGACCACCCGGTGGGGTCCGGGGTCCAGACGTCGTAGCAGTCGTTGACGCCGACGACGTCGAACTTCATGGGCAGACGCGGGGGGTTGTTGAACGTGATGGAGCGTTCGACGACTTCTTTGCGATCCATAGTATCTGATACCTCTGGACCGGCTGGAAAGCCGGTCCCACAAGGGCACTGCCTGGACCGGCTGGAATCCCGGTCCCGACATGTCGGGAGGACGGTCCCACAAAAAAACAGCCGGTCCCGCAAAAAACAGCCGGTCCCACGGGTTCGTTCCTCGAAAAGGAGCAAACCCGACGGGCATTTGTAGGCGGGGGGGCTCACGTTCGCAACCCCCTGCGCCACGCGGGGGATGGAAGGGGGGGCCGGTGGGGGGGGTGGTATGGCCGCGCAGGCCGGCAAGACCCCAATGCGGTTTGGACTCAGGGGTTTTGTCATGGACACATGGGCACGCAACGCGCGCCGGCGGTCTCAGAGGGTCGGAGGTCGCAGGATTTGGCGGAGGGCCTGGGCAAAGGATTCGGCGTCGGATGCACCGGCGAGGCCGGGCACGGCAGCGGTGAGCGTGGTGAGGAAGGAGAGGTGATTGCGGCCGGCGCGATACTCCGGCTCACGCGGCGGGTGGCGCAGGTATCGCGCGATGCGATCCAGATCGGCGGTGACCAGCAGGCTGGCGGAGTAGTAGAGCAGGTCTTTTGAGCGGTAGATGGCGGAGCCGGCAACCTTGCGGTCGCCCAAGACCAGGTCGGAGATGCCCGCTTGCCGCACATTCTCCACGCCCGCTTGAGCCAGCCCCTCGATCAACCATGCGGACAGCCGGTCGAACTGGCTCCGGTGCCGGCCGAACGGCAACCCGGTGGCCACAACCGAAACGATCACGTTACCGGGGTCGATGACCACGGCGCA
>CAZBFW010000702.1:0-2707 GCA_964491135.1 uncultured Phycisphaeraceae bacterium
GCGATAATGAGCGGTGACTGGAGTTCAGACGTGTGCTCTTCCGATCTGCCGGTATGGACGGCGGGCGCCGCCGCGGCCGTTTCCCGAGCAGGTTTGGCGCCGCCGAGTTGCGACTCGAGCTGCGCCACGACGGTGCGGATCGGCATTTCTTTCTCGCCCGCAGGGGTCATCCACCGGGCGGTCCCGTCCTCATTGAGCATCTTGTTGATGCGGCGGGCGGCCAGGATGACCGTGGTATGGTTCTTGTTGCCCATGTGGCGGGCGATCTCGGGAAAACTCATGTCCGTATGCTTGCGCGCCAGGTACATCGCCACTCCGCGAGAGAGGGCAATGGTGCGCGTCTTGCGTGAGGTGTGCAGGTCAGCCGGCGTCAGCCCGAAGAAGATGGCGCTGATGCTCTCGATGTCGGACAGACGGACGACCGGCACCGTGTGCTGCACCAGATCGCGCAGGCCGCGTTCGGCCAGCGACAGCGTGAGCGGCTGATTGGTCAGCCGGGCCATGGCCACCAGCTTCAGCAAGGCGCCTTCCAGCTCGCGGATGTTCGCCTGGAACGCTTCGGCGACGTGCTGAATGACCGGCTCGGGCACCTCCACTTTCAGGGCGGAAGCGCGGCGGCGGAGGAACGCGGTCCGGGTTTCCAGGTCCGGCGCCTGGATCTGCACGACCATGCCGGAGACGAATCGGTTGACGAGCGACTCGGACAGGTGTCCGATCATCATGGGCGGCGCGTCGGAGGCCATAACCAGTTGCTTGCCCGCGGCATCTATGGCGTTGAAGGTATGGAGGAACTCGTCCTGCGTTGCCCGCTTGTTGGCGAAGAAGTGGATGTCGTCCACCACCAGCAGGTCCACGCAGCGATAGCGATGACGGAACGCGTCCAGCTCGCCCGTCTTGATCGCATAGACGAACTGGTTGGTGAAATCCTCGCCGGAGACGTAGACCCAGTTCAGGTCAGCGTGGCGTTCCTTGGCATCGTTGCAGATGGCCTGCAGCAGGTGCGTCTTGCCCACGCCGCAGCCGCCGTGCAGGAACAGGGGGTTGTATTGCCGGGCCGGCTGCTCCGCCACCGTCTTCGCCGCGTGATACGCCAGGCGGTTGGAGTCGCCCACGACGAAGTCCTCAAAGGTGCCGCGCAGCGGCGGGCCCGGCGGGGGTCCGCCCTTGCGCCGATGGATGCGGGCGAGTCGCTCCGGGTTGTTGGCGGCAAAATCCACCTGGGAGTCCGGCTGCTTCTTGCGAAGCGTTCGGGCCAGCGATGGATCGATCGCGAACGACACCGCCAGGCGCCGTCCGGTCACTTCCTCGGTCGCGACTTCAATCGTTTCGGAGAAGTGCTTCTCAATCCAACTGCCGACGAACTGGTTGGGCACGTCCACCTTGAGGAAACCATCGGTCAGAGTGAAACGAGTTGCATTCTTGAACCACACTTTGAACCGTTGGGGCCCGACTTTTTCCGCGATGCGGCTTTCGAGCAGGCAAACGGTGTCCGTAGCGCAGACGCTCACTGCATACTCCTCCCCTGCAGGATCGCGTTTTCGAACTATTCGGATAGGTAGGTCTTCGGGTCGGAATCGTGCGAGCTATCGTCCCTGACCGCGTCGATCTGAACGTCTCATCACGGAGTGCAGTCTAACGCGGGCTTCATGAAGCGTCAACAAAAACTCCTGCACGAAATCTTGTGCACAATCACATACGTTCCGCCGCGCCGAGAGTTAGGCGCCGAGAAGAAGAAAAAAGTTTTTTTTGAACACACGGATGCGGCTGCGATGTGAACAAATTCTGGAAAACGCGACCGGTTATTCACGGCTCGCGAGCGGGGTCGATGCAATCCACGCCCGGCGTCGTCCGGTCTCGGCAAAGCCCCATCGATGGTAGAGCACGATGGCCGGCTCATTGCGACTGTCAACCGCCAAAGTCAAACAGGCGTCCTGACGGGCGGCGCAGGTTTCCGCGGCCCGCGCGAGCAGAGCATGGCCCACCCCGGCCTGTCGTGCGTCGGCCGCCACACCCATATAGACGACCTCCAGCGCCGGTCGACGCAATACCTGGGAGAGCAGGAGTACTCCGACGGGGCGCTCGCCCTGGAGAGCGACCCACCAGAGATCCGGGTTGAACACGCCGGCCGCGCGATGTGTGGCCAGCACGTCTTCCGTCTGTCGCAGGCCGGTCAGCGGCGGGCAGTCCAGGCTGTCGACGTACGATCGTTCGAGCGCGTCGATGAAGAGCGAATGTTGTTCGGGCGAGTAGGATACGAAGGTCAGATCGGACCGCACGCGAGCGGAACCCGGTGACGCATGGACGGGCCGCTCGAGATAGACCAATTCCGCGAGAAACCGAAACCCCGATGCGACAAGCACTTCCTCCGTATCCACGGCCCCCGGCGGCACCATGGCCTGAATGATCACCAGCGACTGCGGCCACAATCGCTGCTGGAGCGCACGGAGCAAGGTTCCCATCTCCGCCGGCCGACGCCCTGCAACGTGATCCGGGGGAAGATACAGAAGAGCCGTCCGACCGGGAGACAGAATGGCCGCGCAGGCGCACACCAGGCGCCGCCCCTGGTAGCAGGCGGTCAGCGGGTTGATCTCGAGGGTCAGCTGGGCGATGAACTCCAGCAGGCTGTTCACCCGGCGTTCGGTTTCGGCGTCGGGAACGGTGTGGCCGGCCACGACAAAGCGCAGCGCGCGCAGATAATCGGGGTCTC
>CAZBFW010000703.1:0-2706 GCA_964491135.1 uncultured Phycisphaeraceae bacterium
GGCAGTTGGAGACGTGTCTGGCCGCGGTGGCCGCGGATCCGGAGACGCCCACGGCGGAAGCCTCCGCCCTGATCTACGAGACGAGCTACGAGCTGATCAACGAGGCACTGTCCGAGCCCGGCCTGCAGTCTCTCTCCGGGTCGCTCAAGGAAGTATCGCACGCGGTCTCCACGTTCGTGCTGCATCACAAGAACGCGTTCTCCCATCTGTTCGCCACCGCCCGCCACGATTTCTACACGGCGACTCACCTGGTCAACGTGGCCACGTGGATGGTGCCGCTGGCCTATCAACTCGGGCATCAGGACAAGGACGAGTTGACCGCGATCGGCCAGGCCGGGCTGCTGCACGATGTCGGCAAGACGCGGATTCCGCCGGAAATCATCAGCAAGCCGGGCAAGCTGACACCGGAGGAATTCGCGCAAGTGCAGCGGCATACGACCTTCGGCGGCGAAATGGTGCGGTGGGCAAACGAGTTTTCGGAGCTGGTCTGCACGGTTGCGCTTCAACACCACGAGCGGCAGGATGGAAGCGGGTATCCGAACGGACTTGCCGCAGCAACCATCCATCCGGTCAGCAAGATCTGCGCGGTCGCGGACTCGTTCGACGCCATGACGGCGCTCCGTCCGTACAAGGATCGGGCCCTGACGGTTCCCGAGGCCATGGCGATTCTTCAGAGCGAGACACCCAGCAAGTACGACCGGAAGGTGGTTGAGGCGTGGATCAGCCTGATCCAGCCCGAGGGCAGCACAAAGAAGGACCCGCCGGCATCAGACGCGGAACGCCGAACGCACACGCGTTACCCGTTTCGCTGCCCGGCCCGCGTGGTCGAGCTGGATGGGGCCCGGGACGGAGCCTTGGCGCCCTCGCCCGTTCAGGTGGTCACCCACAGTCTCTCCCGAAGCGGCATCGGACTGTGCAGCGCCGTGCCCATTCGCAGGGGCCGGCGCGTCCGCATCCAACTCAAGGTCCGAACCGCCACTCGCGAATGCCTCGAGGGCATCGTGGTCCGTTGTCGGGCCATGGCCGGCGGTTCGTTCGACCTCGGAGTGATGTTTACGCAGCAGAGCGCAGAGTTGACGGCCATGCGCGCGGGCGCAGACGATCGGTAGCGGGGCGTGAGGCCCCCTGGCCCTGGTCCACCCGCCCGCAGACGGCCCGCTGGCGGGGAGCACACGCCGCAGGCCGTTCCGACAGACGCTACTCCGCCGGGGGCTCCGCCGCTTCGATGCTCTTCTCGAAGATGATCAGGTTGCCGGACGTGTGCGAGTCCCAGCGAATGCCGATGATGTCATACCCCAGCCGGATGGCCAGCCCCAGCATGGCTCGTGATTGGTTGTAGCATTCCAGGCGCGACATCTCGTACCCGCGTGACCGGGCCCAGGCGTGCTCCGCCGCCATAAGCTGCGACGCGACGCCCATCCGCCGGGCGTCCGGGATCACCCCGATCAGCCAGTTGTAAAACGTGCTGGGGCGAAGCTCGTAGCTGCACAGGAATCCGACCGGGCGACGCTCCAGCTCCGCCACCATCACGAGGTTCGCCCGGTTGGCCAGACGACGTTCGAAGTACCCGGTGTCCTGCGGCGGCCGAAAGACCGCGTTGTACAGATCGCAAACAAGCCCGTACTCGGCCGGTCCAACCCGGATGATCTCGACGTTTGCCATGGCCGCGCCGTCCTGAAGGGTTTCCGCCGGGCGACCGCTCCGGGGCCCAGTCCCGGGGATTCCGGCGGGCGTAGTGTAGGGGGCCGGACAGCCTCGCACAACCCGGTGTCCGCGACGGTCCCTGCGCGGGATGGACGCCCCAAAAAAGCTCCGGCCGCAAGGGCCGGAGCGGGGTGTTCATGCAACGCGGGATTCCGTCGGACTAGCGCTTCGAGAACTGGAAACTCCGTCGAGCGCCGGCCCGGCCGTATTTCTTGCGTTCGACCTTCCGGGCGTCGCGAGTCAGGAAGTGGTTGTCGCGAAGCACGGGCTCGTGGGTGGGGTCAGTTGCCTTGAGGGCGCGAGCCAGGCCCAGAACGATAGCGCCGGCCTGCCCCGTGGTGCCCCCGCCGATCACGTTTACGTACACGTCGAGGCGATTGGTGGAGTTCGTGACGGCCAAAGGTTGCCGCACATGGAGGCGGTCCCGCTCGACGCGGAAGTACTCATCCACGTCCCGGCCGTTGATCTTGAACTCGCCGTTTCCCAGGCGGATGCGCACTCGGGCCACCGACTTCTTGCGGCGGCCGGTACCCCAGACGAAACCACCGGCTGCGGCTTGAGCGGCCTTGGGCCTGGCGTGCGGCTCCGGCTCGTGGCCGGGGGAGGAGGATTCAGCCGCATGGGTCTGCTCGACCGGCTCAGGCTGCATCTGCGGGCCCTGGGAGTTGTTGTCCTGATCCGTCACGTTTTTGTCCTCCGCGTTCATAGCCCGAACGCCCAGGGCTTCACCTGCTGTGCGGCATGGGGATGCGAATCGCCGCGATACACCTTCAGCTTCTTGAGCATGTGTCGTCCCAGCTTGTTCTTGGGCAGCATTCGACGAACGGCCGCCTGCAGAACTCGCTCCGGATAGTTGGCGAACATCTTGCGGTACGGGACGACCTTGTAGCCGCCGGCATAGTACGTGTAGTACGGGTAGGACATCGTGTCCGCCTTTTTGCCGGTCACGCGGATCTTGTCCGCGTTTGTGACCACCACGAAATCTCCGGTGTCCACGTGGGG
>CAZBFW010000704.1:0-2701 GCA_964491135.1 uncultured Phycisphaeraceae bacterium
GACGCCGGGAAGAACATCGTGCAGGCGAGCGGTGAGGAGGACGTGCGGGTGGCCAGCTACTACGACTTCGACCCCGCCACGGGTGAGCTGGCCCGTATGGGCGGCGGTCTGGCGGGTCTGGCCGGGGCGGCGGAAGAGGGAGACTACGTTCAACTGGCCAGAAACTACGGTCCGGAGGTGGGACTGGCGGCCCTGGCCGTTTTCGCCCTGCTGGGGCTGATTCTGATGGTCCGCAAGAGCACTCGGATGGCGGCGGCCATTCCCTCGCCGACCTACTCCCCCATAGAGGACGAAGACCTGATGACCGGCCCGGACGGCGTGCTTCGCGTCGGAGGCGGCGTCATCGGCGATGCGGACATGCCGGAAGGCATGCTGCTGGGGCACGAAGTGGATGACGACACGTTGCGGTTCAAGCAGCTCGGCGAACAGGTGTCTCGGATGGTGGATGACGCGCCGCAGGTGGCGGCCGACCTTCTGAAGCGCTGGGTGGAACAGGAATAGGCGGCCCTGCGGGGTCCGTGCGGCGTCCGGCGAGGTCCGCCGGTGTCCGGAGAACGCGATCGTGGCCAAGAAAAAGAGCACCCCACCGACTGCCGACTCGGAAGAGAAGCTCGCCGGCCCGCTGAAGGCGGCCATTCTGCTTCTGGCCCTGGAGCCGGATTCGGCGGCGACGGTGCTCAAGCATCTCCACGAGGACATCGTGGAGGTGATCACCCGGGAGATTGCCTCGCTGGATCTGGTCGATCAGAAGCAGCGGGGCAAGGTGGTGGAGGAATTCTACCACATCGCCCTGGCCCGCAAGTATGCGGAAACCGGCGGCCTGGGATACGCCAAAGTCCTGCTGGAAAAGGCGCTGCCCCGCGATGATGCGGCTCGCATCCTCCAGCAGATCGAGCATCAGGTCTATCAGCAGCCGTTCGCGTTCCTTCAGAAGACCGACGGCGAGAACCTCCTCACGTTCATCCAGGACGAGCACCCGCAGACCATTGCGCTGATCGTCGCGCACCTGCCACCGGCCAAGGCCAGCGAGATTCTGGTGGGCCTGCCGCAGGCCAAGCAGCTCGAGGTGGTCAGCCGCGTGGCTAACATGGATCAGACCAACCCGGAGATGATCAAGGAAGTGGAGCGCGGCCTGGAGATGCGGCTGCAGGGCCTCGTGTCGCAGACGTTCGAGAAAGCGGGCGGCGTGGAGGCCGTGGCGGAGATGCTCAACCTGGCCGACCGTTCCACGGAAAAGGGCATTCTGGAGGCGTTGGAAGCCGAGGATCCGGACCTGGTGGAGCAGATCCGGCGGCTGATGTTCGTGTTTGAGGACATCATGCTCATCAACGACAAGGGCGTGCAGGCGGTGCTGAAGGAGATCGACAATGATGAGTTGTCGCTGGCGCTGCGGACGGCCAACGCGGAGCTGAAGGAGAAGATCTTCAAGAACATGTCGGAGCGGGCGGCGCAGCTCATCCAGGAGGACATGGAATACATGGGGCCGGTGCGGCTTTCCGACGTGGAGGCGGCCCAGCAGCGGATCGTGGACGTCGTGCGTCGGCTGGAGGACGCGGGCGAGATCATCATTTCGGGCCGGGGCGGCGAGAAGGACCTGATCGTGTAGGGCCGGGCAACCGGCGAAGCGCAGGACATGGGTACGATCATCAAAGCAGGGCAGTCCGACGTGCAGGCGCTGCGGCGTCTGGAAACGATCGATCTGGCCGACCACGTGGTGGAGGCGGCCCGGATTGTGAATGCCGCCCGCCGCCGGGCGGAGCAGATGATTGCCCAGGCCACGTCCGCGGCGGAGCGCATCCGGCAGAACGCGGAGGCGATCGGCCATGCGTCCGGCTATGCGAAGGGCGAAGCGGAGGGTCGGCAGGCGGGGCACGCCCAGGCCCTGCAGGAGTCCACGGACCGGTACCGGAAGGAGCAGGCGCTTCTGCGCCAGGCCCTGCAGAACGTGGTGAACGAGCTGGAGGATCGCAAGCGAGACCTGCTCATCGAGGCGGAGCACGACCTGCTGATGTTCGCCGTACGCGTGGCGGAAAAGGTGACCCGCTGCGCCGTGCAGATTCACCCGGAGGCGGCCGCCGCCAATGTTCGCGCGGTTCTGCGGCTGATCGGGGCGAAGACGGACCTGCGGGTGCATCTGAATCCGTCCGACCTGGAGACGCTGAACCGTTTTGCCGCGGAGTACGCCCGCGAACTGGCGCAACCGGTGCACGTGCGCCTCATCGAGGAGCCCTCGATCACCCCCGGCGGCTGCCGGGTGCAGACGGACGAGACGGACGTGGACGCCACCATTGATACGCAGTTGGAGCAGATCGTCCGGCTGATTCTGCCGGGATGGGAGTCGAAGTCCCTCAATGTTTGAGCACGCTCTGCATCTTCTGGATCAATGCACGCCGATGACGGTCCGCGGCCGCGTGCGCGAGGTGATCGGGCTGACCGTGCTGGCGGAGGGTCTGCCGGCTCCGGTGGGGGCGATCGCCCGCGTTCAGCCGTACGGCGTGGCGCCCATCGACGCGCAGGTGGTGGGTTTCCGGGCCTCCAGCACGGTGCTCATGCCGTTGCGGGAGCCGCGGGGGGTGTCGCCGGGCGACGCCGTCAGCAGCTCGGCGGCCATGCAGACGGTGCCGGTGGGGCGGCAGATGCTCGGCTGCGTGCTGGACGGCATGGGTCGCTGCATCGACGACGGCACGAATCGGGACTTCAT
>CAZBFW010000705.1:0-2688 GCA_964491135.1 uncultured Phycisphaeraceae bacterium
CTCTGGGCCTGAGCATCGGCCGGCCGGTCTGGTCGTTCTGCCCGCACTGCCAGGCTCGAATCCGCTGGTACGACAACCTGCCGCTGGTCAGCTACTTATGGCTGCGGGCCCGGGCTCGCTGCTGTGGCGGGTCGATCTCACCGCGATACCCTCTCATCGAGGTGGCGACGGCCGTCCTGCTGGTTGTGCTGCTGGACGCGTTCTTCATCGGGCGGGTCCGGTCGGGCCTGGATGACGTGGCCGTGGGTCTGTCCTGGCAGCTGGCCGGCGACTGGCCCATTTACGTGGCCCACGTGATCCTGTTCGCCTGCGCGCTGGCAATGTCGGCCACGGACATCGAGCACTACTGGATTGACACGCTTTTCTCGCTCATTGCCGTCGTGGCGGGCTGCTTTTTGCACGTGATCTGGACGCCTGACTACAGCTTCGCGCGGATCGCGGGCGGCGAGACGGTGCAGCCGGGGTGGCTTCGCCCGGGGGACGGAACCGCGGCCGTCTGTCTGGCGGCCCTGTTTGGGATGATCGTGGTGCGTGTGGCGGACATGTTCCGCCCGCAGCCAGGTGAAGCCGCTGCCGAGGCTGATGCAGAGGCAGCACCGGTGCCAGAGGTGCCTGCACCCGAAACGCAGACGGCGGGTGCGATGTCCCCCTTCGCGGCGGCGGAGCCGTGTCCGGTTGCGCCCGGGTCGGAAGACCCGTTGGGCGAGGCGGCGGAGGCGACCCCGCCGGCCGGATCGTCTCCCGTCGGATGCCTCCGGGGTTGGCTTCTGGCCTGGATTCTGGCGGCCCTTCTGGCGGTCCTGATCGCGGCCGGTGCGAAGGCGAACGCATCGAGCGACCCGGCCCGGTACGCCTGGCTGCGCTACGGGATGCCGCTGTTGGGATATTTCGGGCTCATACTGGTGGTGGGTGCGGCCCGGCGGCCTGCGGACACGCAGATCATCGAGGCGATCAATTCGGAGCGGCCGAATGCCCGGCGGATCGTCCTGCATGAGCTGTGGCGGCTGTTGCCGGCCGTTGTGCTGGCCGGTGCGACGTTGCTGGTCTACCTTCATTTCGAGCCGGGTCGGCGGTGGATGAGGGCCGTTCTCCACTGGAGTCCGACGGCATCCGGCGAATGGCAGCCGGTGTTCGGCCTGGCGACCGCAGCCGCCGGCTTTGTGGTGGCGGCGGGCATCGGCTGGTCGGTGCGAATCGGGGGGACTCTTGTGTTCGGGCGGGAGGCTTTTGGCGACGGTGACATCCATCTGATGGGGGCGGCCGGGTGCGTGGCGGGCTGGCCCGTGGTGGCCCTGGGATTCGTGATCACCTGCCTGATCGCACTGGTAGGTTGGGTGCTGCTGCTGCCGTTCAAGCAATCGCGGGCAATCCCGCTGGTGCCGTGGTTGTCGCTGGCGATTCTGGGTACGGTCGTTTTTCTGAATCCACTTGTGGAATTCCAGCCGGTGCGGAACGTGATTGAACTGGTTGAGTTGCTGGGGCTTGAGGGGAAATCCTGATTTTCCTGGGCCGGAAACAGGAGAGCTTCCGATGAAACTTATACTGAAACGACTGCGTACGTATGTGAAACTGCTGCTGGTGGTCGCGGTTGCAATCGCGGTCGTACTGATTATCCTCTATAACCGCAACCACCGTGTAACGTTCTGGTTTTTTGGAACGTACGAGAACGTCAACGTCCTGTGGCTGCTCTTGTCCACGGCGGCGGGGGCCATCATCACGTATTGGGTTGCGTTGACGGTGTTCTCCGTTTGGAGGGATTTGCGGGAGTTGGGCCAGGAGTCGGCGCGACGGGCCTCGGAGGACGAGCGGCGCCGCCGGGAGGCGGAGTTGGTCGAGCAGGAGCGGCGGATCGACGCCAAACGCGCGGAATTGTTGCGGGAAGAACCGGAACAGACCCCGCGGGGCGAATCGGGAATGAAGACGTAGCGTGGCCGAAACGGCATGGGCAGTATGCGGCGTTTTTGGTCTTCGGGAGGAACGGGCGAACACGTCCTCGCGAAGCAAGGAGGCAAAGTAATGGCGAAGTTTGTGCGTGGAATGATGCTGGCAGCCGTCATCGGCATGGTCGTGATGACGGTGGGTTGCGGTGAGAACGAGGAAATGGCCATGCTGAGGCAGAACTACCAGCAGGCCCAGGGTGATCTGGACAACTGCCAGGACCAGTTGGCCCAGATGCGGAATGATCGCGACCGCTGGCACGACCAGTACCTGGCCGCCCGGGCCGAGAACGACGCGTTGCGCGGCGAACTCGCGGCGGTGCCCGAGGTGCCCGAAGGCTGGACGGCGGTTCCCGGCGGAGCCATGATCGCGCTGGACGCCGAGTTCCTCTTCGACTCCGGCATGGCCGTGCTCAAAAAGGAAGCGATTCCCAAGATCGACGAGGTGGTGGCGACCATCCAGTCGACCTATCCGGACAAGGAGGTCATGGTCTACGGGCACACCGATACGGATCCCATCAAGAAGTCGAAGTGGAAGGACAACTGGGAGCTGAGCTCTCAGCGTGCTCTGACCGTGGTTCGGCAGTTGCAGGATTCCGGCATCACGCCGGGCAAGCTGGTGCAAGCCAGCTGCGGCGAGTTCCAGCCGCTCGCGTCGAACGACACGAAAGAAGGCCGCCAGCAGAATCGGCGGGTCGAGAAGATCGGAAGAGCGTCGTGTAGGGAAAGAGTGTAGGAGAGGGTGGGGGTG
>CAZBFW010000706.1:0-2686 GCA_964491135.1 uncultured Phycisphaeraceae bacterium
AGGAGCGGGAAGAGGCGTTGCGGGCGGCGGGCTACAACGTGTTTCTGGTGCACGCCGACGACGTGTTGATCGACCTGCTGACCGACAGCGGCACGGGTGCGATGAGCAGCGAGCAGTGGGCGGGCATCATGCGGGGCGACGAATCGTACGCCGGTGCCCGCAGCTTCTACCGGTTCCAGGACCGGCTGCGCGAGATCACGGGGTTCGAGAACATTCTGCCGACGCACCAGGGGCGGGCGAGCGAGCGGATTCTGTTCGAGCTGGCCGGCGGGCCGGGCAAGGTCGTTCCGAACAACAACCACTTCGACACCACCCGTGCGAACGTGGAGCACTCCGGGGCGGAGGCGGTCGACCTGGTCATCGACGAGGGGCGGAACCCGCGCAGTCGGCATCCGTTCAAAGGCAATCTGGACCCGCAGAAGCTGGAGCGGCTGATCCGGGATGTCGGGGCGGACCGCGTTCCGCTGGTCATGGTGACGGTGACGAACAACAGCGGCGGCGGGCAGCCGGTAAGCCTGGAAAACCTGCGGGACATCCGGCGCATCTGCTACACGTACAACAAGCCGCTGTTCCTGGACGCCTGCCGGTTCGCGGAGAATGCGTTCTTCATCAAGAGGCGCGAGCCGGGCCAGGCCGATCGCAGCGTGGCCGCCATCGTGAGAGACATGTTCGACCTGGCCGACGGCGCCACCATCAGCGCCAAGAAGGACGGGCTGGTGAACATCGGCGGTGTTCTGCTGCTGCGGGATGAAGAGCTGACCCGGCGTGCGCGGAACCTGCTGATTTTGACAGAGGGCTTTCCCACGTACGGTGGACTGGCGGGTCGCGACCTGGAGGCCATGGCCCAGGGTTTTGAAGAGGTTTTGCACGAGGATTACCTGACCTATCGCATCCGGAGTGTGGAGTACCTGGGCGAGAAGCTGTTGGCGGCGGGAATCCAGATTGTGGAGCCGCCCGGCGGACACGCGGTGTATCTGGATGCCGCGTCGTTCTGTCCGCACATTCCACCGCTGGAGTTTCCGGGACAGGCGCTGGTGTGTGCCCTGTACCGTCACGCCGGCATTCGGGCGGTGGAGATCGGCAGCGTGATGTTCGGTCGCGGGAACAAGCCGGCCGTGATGGAGCTGGTGCGTTTGGCCATTCCCCGGCGCGTGTACACGCAGTCGCACATTGACTACGTGCTGGAAGCGATCATCGAGGTCCACGGGATGCGCGACCAAATCCGCGGCCTGCGGATCGTTGACGAACCGCCGGCGCTGCGGCACTTTACCGCGCGTTTCGAGGAACTCTGATCGGGCAGGAAGCGGCCTATGCCCACGAACGCGGCCACGTCAGTCGGGGCGACCGACCCCGCAGGAGCTTCGCGGGGCGCGGGTTTTCGACTGGTTCGTGGGGCCCGGGCTGATCTGGCCGGTGTGGCGTGGGCCGACCTGGCCGAGGATCCGACGGCGGTCCGCGTCAAATCGAACGAATTGCGGCAGGTCTGGCGCATCGAGCGGGGCGGAGAGGTCTTCTACGCCAAGGTCTTCAAGAAGCTCCGCGGCTGGGAGGAGTGGCGGCTGCGCCTCCGCGGGCGGCCTGAGCTGCGCGAGTGGCGTGCGGGCGAGGGCGCGGAGCGGCTCGGTGTGCCGGCCATCCGGTTTGCCGCGTTGCTCGAACCGCCTCGCCCTGGCGGTGGTATCCGCGCGGTGCTTGTCTCGTATGCAGTGCCCAACTCCCTGACGCTGGCGGACTTATGGCGGGAGATTCAGGCGCTGCCGGATCCGACTCTCCGCGCGCGTCAGTGCAGGGTGGTCATCGATTCGGTGGCACGATTAGTCGGAAACGCGCACGCCATGGGTTTCCTGCACCGCGATACCCATTCGGACAACGTGCTCATCGCGCGGGCGGATCGCGGCGATGCGGTCGAGGCCTTGTACGCCGATCTCGGGCAGGCGCGGGTCGGCCGAGCCGTGGGGGACCGGCAGGCGGCGGCCAATCTGGCAGAGTTGGTGCAGTGGTTCCGAACGCGGTCGACAGCCGGCCAGCGTATGAGGTTCTTGTCGGTGTACCTGGCTTGTCGGCACGGATGGGACCTGTCAGAAGCGTGTTCCGCGGCGGCCCTGGCGCTTCGCAAGCGGTTTGCTCGCCGGGTGGACTGCCTCTCCAGGTACCGCCAGCGGCGGCTGGTTGCGAAGCGGGACAGTCGTATTTTCCGTAACAACATGCACTTCCATACGTTGGTTCTCGGCGGCGGATGGAGGGGGACTTTCACGCTGCGGTTCCGCCGGCGTGAGGCGGACCCCCGGCCAACTCAGCCAGACCGTACGCCCGCGGAGTGGGCCGAATGGGCGCGGAAGGTGCTTTCGCATGGATCCGATCCCGCGGCGATCGCCAGATCGCTTGAGGAACTGGGGCTGGCCGGGCGGATCGCCCGACCCCGCGGCCCTTGGGAAGGGATTCTGTGGGCGTTTGTGGGGTCGCCGGCTCGAAGAGCGTTTTGGGAGGGCCATCGGCAGCGTAATCGGGACTTGTTCGTTGCGGCTCCGGTCGCGTTGCTGGAGCGGCGGGTTGCGTGGTGGGTTGCGGAGGCGGTGTTGATTACAGAGCGAGGGGAAGGGAGGCGTGACGAGTGAGCGAGGGCGTTCTTTCTCGAATCGAGATTGTGCGGGGTGACATCACGACGCAGCAGGTTGATGCGATCGTG
>CAZBFW010000707.1:0-2683 GCA_964491135.1 uncultured Phycisphaeraceae bacterium
TCAGGCTCTCGCGGCAGCCGTAGAGGTTGTCGAACTTGCTCTTGGTCACCGAGTCGTTCACGTTCATGGCGGAGAAGAGCAGCTCGCCCGTCTTGGCCATGTGGTACAGCCGGTGCACGCCCGTGGTCGTCTCTTCGCTGACGCCGACAATGCCTGCGGCCACCCGATGCCAGCGCTGCGGGTCCTTCTTCAGCTCTTCAATCAGCAACGCGTCGATGATGGCGATTTCCTTGTTCTCCGTGCTGGCCTTGGGCAGCTTGCCCGTGCGGGCGTACTCGTCCTCGAACTTGTACCCCCGATGCACCAGCAGTGTCGCGTCGCCGCCGTCATCCACAATCTGCGTCGGCCCCTCGCCGCCCGGGAAACTGAGCGCCTGGTTCGTACACCACCAGTACTCCTCCAGCGTCTCACCCTTCCAGGCGTACACCGGCACGCCCGTCTTCGCGATGGCGGCCGCCGCGTGATCCTGCGTCGAAAAGATGTTGCAGCTCGCCCAGCGGACGTCGGCCCCCAGCTTCACCAGCGTCTCGATCAGCACCGCCGTCTGGATCGTCATGTGCAGCGAGCCCGTGATGCGAGCACCAGCCAGCGGCTTCGCAGCTGCGTACTCTTCGCGCACGGCCATCAGGCCGGGCATTTCCGACTCGGCGATCTCAATCTCCTTCCGGCCAAAGTCCGCCAGGGACAGGTCGGCAACCTTGTAGTCCTTCACCTTCGGCCCGGAGGTTGTTACGGTCATTGTCGTCACTCCATACCTCGAAAGGATGCTCGGGCCGGACGTTCTCCAGCCAGCGTTCCTTCTTCGGCCCGTTCCATTCCACAACCCGCTCCGATCACGCAACCGGGCGGGCGAATCCATCGTCAGCCTTCGTGTGGTCGCGTACCCGTCATCACGTACAGATCCGGCGCCTCCACGGCCGCCTTCCCCGCGGGTTCCGCCGTGGCCAGCGTCCGCCAGCGGACATCTGAGAAACCTGTAGCGGTCAGGCGGTCGACCAACTCATCCGGAGCGAAACCCCACCAGCGGTCCTGCATGCGGTCGTGGAACTCTCGCAACTCGTGCGCCTGGTGTTCGACGATCAACACATTGCCGCCCGGACGAACCACGCGGGCAATCTCTCGCACAGCGTCGCCCGGCGACGGCACGTGGTGCAACACGAGCACCGCGATTGCCAGGTCCACCGCGCCATCGTCCAGCGGCAAACGCGAAAGGTCTCCCTGCCGAAACTCCACGTTCGCCGCCTTGGCCAACTCCGGCCTTCCCCGCGCCACGCCCAACATGGTCTCCACCGGATCGATGGCGATCACCCGCCGAAAGCAACCGGCCAATACCGGCAGCAAATACCCAGTGCCGGTGCCGATGTCGGCCACCACCCAATCGGCCGGTAACAGCGAAAGTAACGCCTCCAGGTGGAACCGCTCCCCGAAGCACTCGATTCGCATCTGGTCCCAGCGCTGGCCGACATCCTCGAAGAACCCGATCGCCCGGGCCGATCGCCGTCGTAGCACACTGCCAAGCCTGCGTGCCACCCCTTTCGCGACCGGCTGCTGCCCGGCCCATTGCACAATCCGGGCGTGCAGACCGTCCGCCTCGCCGTTAGTACCCGGCACGATGGCCGAACTGAGAACGGTCGTCCCGTCCCGCCGCTCGCTGACCAGCTCCGCTTCCCGAAGCACACGAAGGTGCCTCGAAACCGTGGATTGCGGCTGGCCCAGGACCTCGACCAACTCAGACACGCTAAGCTCATTATTCCAAAGCACTTGCAGCAGGGTCTGCCGGGTACGGTCCGCCATCGCCTTGAATACCAGGTCGTTTCTCATCGCCCGTCGTCCAACCTATCCGCCAATCCGGATAATAGGATACATCGGCTCGTTGTCAAGAAGACTTTTGCCGACGATTTGTCATCGCCCCCGGAAATGAGCGCCCAGCCTCGGAAATCCTGGGTCGATCAGCTGCCAGAAGAGGTAGAATTGCCTCCAATCCTTGGACCGTGCTGGAGCCTTCTGTACATCATGCTGCTACCCCTGCTCTTGATGATGGGCCTGCCAACCGCAACCGCCCCGGAATCCCCGATCGTCGGCACCGGAATGAAGCTGGAGTCCGTTACCCGACTCGACGATGGCCTCGCCATCACCACTACTGGCGCCCGCGTCGACGTGCACGGCCAACGCCTTCTGCTCCATTCGCGAATCGACGCCCAGAAAGGACAATTCGTCGCACCGCGACTCGCAGCCCGCTTGGAGTTTGACCGTCCTGTCGGGCCGTGGGAGGTTCAGCACCAGGACCCAACCCGCGTCGTGCTGAATGGGGCAGGCGTGCTGCTGGAAATCCACGCGGATTCCCTTTGCCTGCTCACGGCCAGTGCTCCCCTTTCATACGAGTGGAGCGTGCCTACGCCGGCCGAATGGGCCAAGGGGAGTGGGGCGAACCGGCACCTCGCCTGGGCCACAGGCGGTGCCCTTCACCTGGCCGGCGGGGGACAGCGCGCCATCGATAGCGGCGCCCAGGCCATCTCAACGGTTTTGCCGGCGGGCCAGACCGCAGGACTCGCTGTTCTGCCGCCACGGCTTCCGTTGCCCCGCCAGCCGCACCCGGTTTTTCTCTTTTCCAGCACGCCCTTGCGACAGTTCCCTGGCCAAATCCAGGCATACCGAGCCCGCGGCTTCGGCACGGTGGTTCTTT
>CAZBFW010000708.1:0-2683 GCA_964491135.1 uncultured Phycisphaeraceae bacterium
ACACCCTATCCTACACTCTTTCCCTACACGACGCTCTTCCGATCTGGAGGACGTCGACTTCGACGCATTCGCGGATGCGCGGGCAAGCAGATCACCGGAAGCGTACGAGGCTTTTTTGAAGATGATGGACACGATGGAGAAGGAGGGAAAGCTCAAGCCGGAGGAAAAGCGGGAGCGTCTGCTGAAGGTCAAGCTGGCACCGGAGCTTCAGGGCCTGGCCGGTAAGGTGAAGGAGGACGGGTCGTTCTCCGAGGGCAAGGTGCAGGTGAAAGACGGTCGCATCGAGGTGACGGTGTACCTGGCCGATGCGTCGGAGGCGACGATGAAGAAGCTGGCGGAGCTGGGCTTCACGGTGATATTGAAGCCGCAGAGCGCCAACATGGTGATCGGCAGCATCGAAGTGAAGAAACTGGAAGAGCTGGCCCTGCTAAAGGAGGTGCGGCGCGTGCAATTGGCGATGTATTCGGAGAGCAAATGACGCGGGGTTGGTGAAAGGGACCTGCTGACGGCGAACCCATGCGGCCCGGCACCACGCCGGGCCGCGTGCGTTGCAGGAGCCGGCGTCGTGCAGGACCGCGGCGGCCTACTCCCACGACCAGGCGAAGCGGTCTTTGAAGTGCCGGTAGTACAGCCCGATGATACGCATGGTGACGATGTCGAAATAGAGTCCCGCCCCCATGACAAGGATTCCCACAGCCAGGGGATTCGCCTTGATAGAGCCGGCGCCGGAGGCGCGGTCCATCAGCAGGGCGATGCCCACCTTCAATCCGAACGCCACCGCCACAAGCAGGAAGATTGCCAGGTACGGGACGAAAGTCCGGATCACGGTGCGCACGATCAGGTCGACGCGGAAAAGGTCCGTGATCCCACCGATGGCCACAACCAGAATCGCGATCGGCCACAAAAGAAGACTGGCCGCGCACAGCAGGAAGAACGGCACCACAACGGCCACGCCGGAACCGCCCACGGAGGAAATCGGACTGAACATCGTCGCGAGCACATCGGCCAGACCCTGCGACTGCAGCCCGAGGGCGAAGAACAGGTAGGTCATCGGCGGAACGGCCAGCAACGTCGACACACCGGAGAACTTGAGAATGGGGAGAATGATGTCTTCCCACACGCCTTCGGTGAAACGCAACGCGGGCAGGTCATCCTCCCCGGACGCAGCCTCGCCCACGCAGTTGAGCAGAAAACTCCAGACGTAGCCCGTCAGGATGATGTACGCGATCAGTCCCACGCATGGGGCGAAGACAACGATTCCTCTCGCGCCGAGCATTGCCCAGAGGATCAGGAACGTGACGGCGTTGTTCGGCGTGTTCACAAAGAAGAAGTTCCAGCCCACATCGGCCCAGAACCCGCGGCCGGGCGCACGGAGGTCCGACGCGCGGCCGGCCCGCACCATCTCCTCCGCCTCCTCCAGCACGCGCGGGTCCGAGGCGGCGGGATCGTGGACCACGCTCTGGCTGCCGGGCGCCGGCTCGCGGGATCGGGCCGCGGCGGCGGCCGCCTCGGCAAAGAAGTCATCCGGCTCGCCGGCCAGCGGAATGGGGCCGGCGTCCTCTGCTTTTGCAGGCACCTGGGAGACGTGGCCGCACTTCGTGCAACGGACCTTCCTGCCCTCGGCGCCGGGAGGCAGACGAAAGCGGGCGTTGCAGCCGGGGCAGGTGAAAGTCGACATGGCATGTCCCTCCGGGTGCAGTCGCAGAGCGTCCCACACGTGCCCGACACCTTATCATGCCAATTGTGCGGAGACTATTACTCTAGGGGAGAGTTTTTGTAACCGTGCCCCGGACCCGGCCGGCGGACACGTCCTCGATGCGGACCGCCACCACATCCCCCGGCGCCGCCAGGCCGGCCAGGAACCAGACGGGGAAGTAGCGATCGGTGCGGCCCTGACGCCACGCGGAGCCGTCGGGAGCGACCGGCGGCGCGTTTTCGTCGTCGCCGGCCTCGACGATCACCCGTTCCGTGCGGCCGATGAAGTGCCGGCGGAAGGTGAGGGCCATTTCCTGTTCCAGTGCGGCGAGGCGTGCCATGCGGCGGCGCACGACATCGGCCGGGATGAAGTCGCGGCTCCATTTCGCGGCCGCCGTGCCCGGACGCGGGCTGAACGGGAAGGCGTGGACCTTGCAGAAGCCGCTCCGGCGGGCGACGGCCAGGGTTTCGTCGAAGTCGGCATCCGACTCGCCGGGGAAGCCCACCACGACGTCGGTGCTGATGGCCGGCTCGTCCAGGGCAGCCCGGACCCTATCCACCATGGCCTGGAACTGCCCGGCGGAGTATTGCCGGTTCATGCGGCGGAGGATGGCATCGCTGCCGGATTGCAGAGGCAGATGGAGGTGGGGCACGCAGCAGGGGTTTTGCCTCAGAACCGCCAGCAGGCGGTTGTCCACATCCCCCGGTTCCAGGCTGGACAGGCGGAGGCGGACCAGGCCCTCCACGCCGGCGAGAGCCTCGACCAGGTCGGCCAGGGGGTTGGCCGCGGGGTCACTCAGTCGGCGACGGGCGGTGGGCCGGCCGTAGGCGCCGAGGTAGATGCCGGTGACGACGATCTCTTTGTGTCCCGCCCGCACGAGGTTGCGGGCCTCCTGCACGGCGATGGGAATCGGTTTCCAGCGCAGGACCGGTCGCAGGCGGGGGATGATGCAGTAGGTGCAGTTCGCGTCGCATCCGTCCTGCACTT
>CAZBFW010000709.1:0-2680 GCA_964491135.1 uncultured Phycisphaeraceae bacterium
CGGCGTGGGGGGAACGGCCACGGGCAACATCTGGACCACGGGAACGCTGGCCGTCAGCACGCTGGTCATGGTGGTGGGCAGCGGCCTGCGCGAGAACGGCACGGCGTACCTGCGGCACTTTTTCCAGGGCCCCCTTTTCATCGCCCCGCTGATCGCCGTGCTGGAGCTGACTGGGCTGGTCGCCAAGACCTTCGCCCTGGCGTTCCGGTTGTTCGCGAACATGATCACCGGGCACATCCTGCTGGCGGTGCTGCTGAGCCTGATCGGCATGGCGGGGGCGTCGGGACTGGGGCTGGGCCTGGCGGTGGCGGTGCCGATTGTGCTGGTCAGCGCGGTGTTCAACTTCCTGGAGCTGTTCGTCGCGTTTCTGCAGGCTTTCGTGTTCACGTTCCTGACAGCGGTGTTCATCGGACAGGCAGTGCAGATACACCACGGGGGCCACTCCGAGGAAGCGGCCCCGGGGATGACACACCATTGAGGCAGGTGCAATCACCATGCCCGGAGCCGCGGGGCAAACGGGCCAGAAGGCTTGATTGCGATGGCAAGAGGTTTGCGATTCGTCCCCGCCGAATTGCACGGCTGAAAGAAGGAAAAGCAGATTATGGCAACCAAGCGAGGAGTTCTGGTGCTGATTCTCGTGGTCGGCGGGGTGCTGGCTATCGGCAGTTCGGTGGCGCCGGCCGCGGAGGAGGCGGCCCAAGTCGACGAAGCGACGTCGACCAGCGGCGGCGCGTTCACTGACACGGGCCTGGCGAAGGTAAGCGCGTGCTTCGGGGCCGGCCTGGTGTTGATGGCCGGGGCGACCGGCATTGCCCGAATCGGCTCTGCCGCGGTGGAATCCATGGCCCGTCAGCCGGAAGCGTCCGGGGCGATCAACGGAGCAACAGTCATCACGGCGGCCATGGTCGAGGGAGCCACGCTGTTCGGTGTGGTCGTCTGCCTGCTGGCCGTGCTGTGAGGATGCCTTCGTGTTCAGAACGTGGGAATTCGCACCTGTAGACGCTCGCGTGAGGAGCGCCCGGAGAAGTCCGGCAGCCTGCCGGATGCGCCTGGCCGGCCTGGCCGTGCTTGTCTGGTCCCGCGTTGCGGACGCGGCGGACCACGGGTCCGGCACGCCGAACCTTTTCGGCGGCGACGTGGGCAACGCGATCTGGACGTTCGTCATCTTCCTGACTGTCCTGTTAGTGCTGGGAAAGCTGGTCTGGCCCTACGTGCTCTCGGCGCTGCAGAAGCGGGAAGAGTTCATCCGCGCATCGCTGGAGCACGCGAAGGACGACCGGGAGCAGGCGGAGCAACACCTTCGGGAGTGCATGGCAAGGCTGGAGAAGGCCCGGGACGAGGCGTCAGCCATCGTGGAGGAGGGCCGGCGCGACGCCGAAGTTCTGCGGCGCAAGATTGAGAGCCAGGCCCGCCAGGAGGCGGAGGCCATGCTCGAGCGGGCCCGGCGGGAGATCGGGGCCGCCGGCGACACGGCCATCAAGGACTTGTACGCGCTGACGGCGCAGCTCTCCACGGAGGTCGCCGCGCGGGTCATCCAGGCCGAGTTGGACGAAAAGGCACACGAGAGACTCATCGAGGAATCCATCGAGGAGCTGGCGCGGATCAGCCGACCCCGGCAGAACTGACCGCCGGGTGCTCGCGACGCGGCCGTCCGCGAGGATACGGGAACATGCCGACGGAAGACGACATCCGGATCGCCATCGCGCGGGTCTATGCCCACGCCCTGCTCGATCTGGCCGAGGCCGCCGGCGAGGCGGACGCCCTGCTGGCCGAACTGACCGACCTGCTGGGCCTGTTCGATCGGGATCGCGACCTGGCCGAACTGTTTCTCAGCCGGTCCGTCGACATCCACGCTCGCCGGGCCATCCTGGAGAAGCTCCGCGGCCGGATGAGCGACCGTCTGCAGAACGCGCTGCAGGTGCTCAATGACAAGAACCGGCTCAACCTGCTTCGTCCCATCGGCCGGGAGTACCACCTGGAGCTGGAGCGCCGGCGCAACGAGGTGGACATCCACGTCACGACGGCGGTTCCGCTGCCCGACCGGCTGCGAGACCGGCTGGTTCAGGTGGCGGCCGACCTGTCCGGGCGCAGGCCCCGGCTGGTGGAGACGGTGGATGCGAGCACGATCGGCGGCCTGGTCGTGCGAATCGAGGACGACAAGTACGACGTGACGGTACGCCGCCACCTGCAGAGGCTGCGGGCCGAACTGATCGATCGGGCGGCCCGCGAAATCCACAGCGGCAAGCCCTACTTCGAGCCCGCGCGCCGCGGAAGGAATCCGCATGAAGATCAAGGTCGATGAAATCTCGTCGGTCATCCGGCAGGAGATTGAGAACTACCGCCGCGAGGTGGACGTCTCGGAGGTGGGCAGGGTGCTGGACGTGGGCGACGGGATCGCCCGCGTCTACGGTCTGAGCAACTGCATGGCGGGCGAGCTCGTCGAGTTCCAGGACGGGTCCCAGGGCCAGGTGCTCAACCTCGAAGAGACCTCGGTGGGCGTGGTCATCCTCGGGGAGTACCTCCATATCGGCGAGGGAGACGAGGTCCGCCGCACCGGACAGCTTCTGTCCGTTCCGGTGGGCGAGGCGATGATCGGACGCGTGGTCGACCCGCTCGGCCGCCCGCTGGACGGCAAGGGCGTGATCGAATCCCCGCACCGGCGGCCCCTGGAATTCAAGGC
>CAZBFW010000710.1:0-2679 GCA_964491135.1 uncultured Phycisphaeraceae bacterium
CCCACCACCCCCCACTCCTACACTCTTTCCCTACACGACGCTCTTCCGATCTAGACTCATGTTGCGAACACCGCGAGAGAAAGCTCGTGACGAGCTGTTCGATCGCCTGACCCGCCGCCCGGCGCGTTCGCGGGCAGGGCCGAGTGAGCGCGTTGGCCAACAAATACGCGCACTTGACGCCGTTTCCACGCCGGATGATGTCCACCGCCGCAAGCCGCGTGTCGGCCGAGTCCGAATCGATCGCCAGGCGCAGGCCCGCCGACAGACCCTCGGCACGGGCAATCACACGCTGGCGCAGCGAGTTCGTCCAGTCCGGGCAGGCCGCCACCACCAGGGCCAGGCCTGCCGGACGGCTGCGTTGGGTCAGCGTGTCCAGCGCCACATCCTGGAGTTCCGAATCCAACTCGGGCAGGGCATCCACCAGCGCACGATCGGCCGCCACGTTGTTGGACCGGGCGAGTAGCGCATACACCAAGGGCGGGTTTTCAGGTGGACGGACCATAAATCCACGGATATATCGGAACAAACCGGACCCCCGCTTTGCCCGGAGTCCGCCCGTTTGCGGGCCCGCCCCCATCGGTCCGGCAGGAGCGTGAACCATGCTTCGCAGTACTGCCAGCGGCCGCCGCACCGCCCGGCCCCGTCACGCAAACTGTACCACGACAGCACCCTGCCTCACGGCCGTCGCCCTGCTGGCGACAGCCTGGGCACCGCTGGCCGGCCTCGCCCAAACGCCCGAACCCGCCGCCCCACCGCCCCCGGCCAACCTGGTAATCCTCAATGGCCGGGTCTGGACCGGCGTGCCCGACGCCAAAGAGGAGCAGGCGATCGCCGTGTCGGGCGACCGGATCGTGGCCCTCGGGTCCAACGACGAGATGCAAGCCCGCGTCGGCCCTGGGACCCAGGTGATCGACGCCCAGGGCCGCCGGGTCATCCCCGGCATCACAGACAGCCACACGCACTTCCTCGAGGGTGGGCTGGGGCTGTTCCGTCTGGACCTCCGCCCGGCCCGCAACAAGAACGACTTCCGCGATATGGTGGCCGGGGCGGTCGCCCGGATGTCGCCGGGGGCCTGGCTGCTCGGCGGCCAGTGGACGGTGGACAGTTGGGACAACCCCGAGCCCCCGCATCGGGAATGGATCGACGACCTCACGCCGGGCACGCCCGTGTTTCTCGACCGCATGGACGGCCACCAGGCGCTCGTCAATTCCGTTGCATTGAAATACGCACGGATCGATCGCGACGGGCCGCCCGATCCGCCCGGCGGCGAGATCGTCCGCGACCCCGCCACCGGGGAGCCTACCGGCATCCTCAAGGACGAGGCGATGGCGCTGGTGGCAGGCAAGATCCCCCCGCCGTCGGAAGCGGAGAACGGACAGGCCCTGGCGGCGGCCATGCGTCATGCCAACTCATTCGGCATCACGGGAATCCACGACATGTCCGCCCCCTCGCACCTGCCCGTCTTTGCGAAGCTCCACAAGGCCGGCACTCTGACGGTCCGTATCGTGGCGTACCTCTCGGTGGACGACTGGACGGCGAACGTCGAGACCGTGCGAGGCTTCCAGCCGGCTGATGAGTGGCTTCGCGTGGTCGGCTTCAAAGGGTTCATGGACGGCTCGCTCGGCAGCCGGACGGCCTATATGCGCGAACCATATTCCGATGCGACTCCGGACGCGCGCTATCCGCGCGGCATGTTGATGGCCACCGCCGATTCTCCGGAGAAGCTGGGCCGGCACGTGCGGGCGGCGGCCGCGGCAGGTTTTCAGCCGGCCGTGCACGCCATCGGTGACGAGGCGAACCGCCTGCTGCTGGACATCTACGAGTCGCTTTCGGAGTCCGAACGTGCGTACGCGCGACCTCGCATCGAACATGCTCAGCACTTGAGGCCCCAGGACGTGCCGCGATTCGGGAAGCTGGACGTGGTGGCTTCGATGCAGCCATTTCACAAGGCGGACGACGGCCGCTATGCGGAGAAGGCGTTGGGGACGGAGCGCTGCGCCACGTCCTACGCCTTCCGCTCCCTTGTGGAGTCCGGCGCCCTGGTGTGCTTCGGCAGCGATTGGCCGGTGGTGACGTTGAGCCCGTTCGCCGGAATGGCGGCGGCCGTCGGCGCGTTCACGCTGGACGATCGCATCTGGTTTCCCCAGCAGTCACTCTCGCCGGAGGAGGCGCTGCGGGCCTACACCGTGAACCCCGCCATGGCGGCCCGGCGTGACAAGGAACTGGGCACCCTGGAGCCGGGCAAGCTCGCGGACATCGCGATTCTGCTGGACGACCCGCTTCACACCACGCCCAAGACCATGCTCGACATCCGGTCGACCCACACCATTGTGGGCGGCCGGCTCGTCTGGCAGGCGCCTCCGCCGGTCGGCACCGGCCCGTCCGGCCACCGGGAATGAAGCGAAAGTACCCACGGAAACACTTGCGGCCCGTCCGGCCCATGTCGTACCATTCGGGCCAGACCGGTCAGAGGATGGCGAGGAGGCGCGGTTTGCTATCCACGGCACAGAAGAAGTTCCGGCTCTATCGGGCGTGGTCCGGCGGGCACCCGGTGTGGTGCACCTGGCAGGTGACGTATCGCTACAACTTTCGTTGCCGGTTCTGCCACTACTGGCGCGACCCGATGGGCCTGAGATCGGAAGAGCGTCGTGTAGGGAAAGAGTGTAGGATAGGGTGTAG
>CAZBFW010000711.1:0-2679 GCA_964491135.1 uncultured Phycisphaeraceae bacterium
ATACGCAAGCGGTCTACAACGAGCCGTCCGTCAATTACGTGAAGCTGCGCCAGGAATCCGGCAGCACCGCTTCGATCGAATATGACGCGGGGCGAGGATACGGCTACACCGACCTCACCGGCCTCAACCCCGTCCCGAACGACAACAGCGCCGCCTTTAACGGCGACCAGATCTACGCCGAGAACATCGGAGTGAAGGGATCAATGGGAACGATCACCTTCCGCGCGGACGTGCCCAACGGCGTCTATCGATTCGTGGCCGCGGGCGGAGACGCCGGTGAATACAACCATGTCACGAAGATGCGCGTGCGGAACGGCGGCACCGGCCTGTGGGTCAACCTGATGGATCACGAGCACGTGTTCCGCCCGACCATCTGGCGGGTGGGATTCGCCGACAAGGTACCGCCCCCGGCAGACGGCGGCGGGCACGACAGCGGCACCTATACGGATCCGACCTTCCGGCCGTTGTTCAACAGCTGCGTCGTCTCCGTCACCGGAGGGTACCTCGAGTTCCAGCAGATCGGCAAGGGCGTCAACAGCGCCGATCTCTGGGGCGGCGACCTCTGCCTGCTGGAACTGTGGCGACTGATCCTGCCCAGTCCCGACATCCACGTCTCCCCGCTGGAGGTCGTCTTTCCCGGCACGGCCAACGGGCAGCTGAGCGATCCATTCGAGATCGTGGTGACGAATAATGGCACCGGCCTGCTGACATATGCTACGGATGTCGTCGGAACGGATGCTTCGGAGTTCGAGATTGTCGCCGGTGCGGCGGGCAGCGTTTCGCCGACCGAGCAGGCCCCGGTGCAGCTGCGGTTTACCCCGACCCGCACCGGGCCGGCATCAGCCGCGCTGGAGATTAGCAGCGACGATCCGGACGAGCCGGTGGTCAGCGTGCCTTTGTCCGGCTACGGGCTGTCGGACCCGCCGCCCGACCTCGATGAGGATGGCGACGTGGACCTGGAGGATTACGTGCTGTTTGCCGATTGCCTCGGCGGCCCCTTTGTTGCCGGCCCCGCGGACTCGGACGGCGACGGTGACGCGGACCTGGATGATTTCGAGTTCTGGCTGCCCTGCATGGGCGGTCCGGGCGTCGCGATCGACGAAAGCTGTTCCGTGATGGACCTCGACATGGACGAAGACGCGGACCTCGCTGATTTCTCCCTGCTGACCGAGGTCTTCACGGGCGCATCGGAGGGCCCGCTCCCGCCCGGCTGCCGGGCCTCGGACTTTGACTCCGACCGGGACGTCGACCTGCCGGACTTCGCCGAAATGCAGGCCTCGTTTGCTCGGTGAAGATGATGGAGCCTTGTTCCGCCGCCACGTCTACGTCCACCGGAACCAGCGTAGTGCCAGCAGGAAACAGACCACGCCCAGTCCCCCGAGGTACACCAGCGGGAACCATTGTGACGCCAGCGTCGCACCCTCCAGGATCACCGCCCGCAGGCTGTCGTTGAGCTGCGTGAGCGGCAGTGCCTTGATGTACGGATGCAAAAACGCGGGGAACCGCTCGTAGGAGAAGAAGATCCCCGAGAACAACCACATGGGCAGCATGATCAGGTTCATGAGGCCGGATATGGTCTCGATTTTCCGGGCCCGGCATGCCGACAAAAGTCCGATGCCCGCGAAGCTGGCCGCACCCACCAGCCCCACGACCAACGCGCTGACCACGCTGCCCGCCACGTGAATGCCGAACAGCAACACGCCCGCCGCCAACACTACCGCCATCTCCGGCACGGTGAACAGCAATCGACCTCCAACCATCGACAGCAGCATGTCTCGCCGCCGCATCGGAGAGGCCACCATCCACTTCAGCAGCTTGCGCACCCGCATGTCCACAATGACGAACCCGATGCCCCACATGCCACCCCCCATCAGGTTCATCCCCAGCAGCCCGGGCACCAGGAAGTCGATGTAACGCGACCCCGGCTCCGTCACCAGCCGGTCCGTCGCGGAGACCGCATCCTGGCGTCCGGCCGCCCGCTGCAGAGCATCATCCACTTGTGCCCGGGCAGTCACACATTCGGGTCGGCTCGGATCGTACCGGTACGTGTGGCCGTCGTCATTCGATTCAACGACCAGCGATGTCTTGGCCAGGCGCAAGCGCTCCATCGCGAGGGCCGGCTCGCTGACATGCACGTCGAAAAGGCCGCCCGGTGCCTCCTTCAACGCAGCCACAACGGCCGCGGAAGTCTCTGTCCGCACCACGTCGACGGGGACCCGGTCCGGCGCCTTCGATCGGAACGCGATCCCCAGCCCGACGATCATCAGAATCGGAAACCCGTACGTCCAGAACACGACCTCCGGCTCGCGGTAGAACTGTCGCAGCCGGCACAGGAACAACTCTTTGAGCGGATGATAATTCATGCGCGGATCAGGCCGGCGCCGCCTCCTTCGCCTGCGGCTCGTCGGCCGTGGTGTCTTCCGTCAGGTGCCGCCCGGTCAGACTGACGAACACGTCCTCCAGGCTGACGTGCCGGGTGGTCAGGCGGCTCAGTTCGTAGTTCCAGCGGTTCAGCCGGCCTAACAACGCGGGCACCGCCACGTGCGGCTCCGACACGGTCAGGGCAAAACCATCCCGGTCGGCGCGGGCCGCTAGAACGGCCGGAATCGCGTCCAGCCGGTCGATGCTCAGCGGCTCGGCGTGCCGATTCACCGCGAACTCCACCACGTGCTCGCCGCC
>CAZBFW010000712.1:0-2677 GCA_964491135.1 uncultured Phycisphaeraceae bacterium
CCTCCGGGAATCGCCGTGCCTTCGGTGATCGTGTCTTCATACTCGGTCGGCACGATGAACTGGATGGAATCCGGCGAGGCAAACACGACCAGGTCGTCGCCGGCCTCGATGCGGCGCAGCGCATCGGACGTGTTACCCAGAACGATCTGCGTCTTGACCAGCGCGGGCGCCTCGTTGTCGTTGACGTTGTTGTCGTTCACGTTGTTGTCGTTGACGTTATTGTCATTGACGTTGTTATCGTTCACGTTGTTGTCATTGACGTTATTGTCGTTGACATTGTTGTCGTTCACGTTGTTGTCATTGACGTTGTTGTCGTTGGTGTTGGTGCCACCGCCGCCACCACCACCGCCGCCACCGGCGGCGCAGCCGCTTCCGGCCACGACAAACGCGCACAAGGCCAACAATGAGAGCACACAGAGTACACGTTGCATTGACTGATCCTCCTTTTGTGACGCAATGCATGGGCCGGTGCGCGGCAGCAGAGCGCCGCGTCACACGTTCGCCCGGAACTTACTTGACCGCAGGGGGAGAGTATGCCACAGAGGCAACACAGGGTCAATTCCTCGTCGAAAAATCCGGAAATTCCCGTGCGCAAGGGCCATGCTCCCCATGGGAGAGCCCTGGGGCACTGAATTCACCCGGGACCCGTCGCGTCTGACCCGACGCGGGGCATTCCGGATGGGCGGAATCGCCCCGTCCGGCCGGGCGTCCCCGGCCGGTTCGCATGGTCATCCTGTTGACAACGTGAAGTGGGGTCAGGTTAGCCACACCCGGGGGCGGTTCCCTCATCGGGCGGCCGGATACTCGTTGCAGAGCAGGAAACGCGGCGGCTCGTCCTCCTCGATGGCGGGAAAACGTCCCAACGGCTCCAGGAAGCGATTGTCCCGCTCGTCGTCGTTCACGGCGCTGACCTCGCCGGAAAGGACGCGCCCGTGGCCTTTCTTCGCCCAGAAGGCGTGGTACAGATACGGCGGGAGCGTGATGGACTCGCCGGGATGCAGTTCGATCCTCGTGCCGGCCGGGACCGTGCGAACGACGCCGTCGACGGACACCGGCACGGGCTCGGGCGAAAGCGCTTCGTCCCGGGTGGCCTGGTGCACCTCGATCACCAGAATGCCCCCGCCCCGGTTGATGATGTCTTCCATCTTCGACCAGTGGAAGTGCATCGGCGTGACCTGATCCTCGTCGGCGATGAGCAGCTTCTCACAGTACGTCTTGGCGGGCCGGTCGGGGTCCGTCGGACCCTTGGGGTTGCCGTTGCGGATGGTGAACAACGTCAGGCCCTGCCGGCGGAAATCGCCGCCGCCGAAATCCGTGATGTCCCAGCCGAGTCCATTGTGCCGGATCTCATCGGCTTCGCGGCCCCGGCAGGCCCACTCCTGCGGGGTCCAGCGGGCGAACGGAGGAAGCTTGAACTGGAGCGACTCGGCGAAATCCAGTGCGCTCTGGATCTGCCTGTTCACTTCGGATCGTTTCATGTATTCTGTCCTCTTGCGGGCTCGGGTGTCGTGCGATGGTACGGACCCCTTCCCCCTGAATCAAGACGAGGGCCCGTGCCATGGCGGCGGCGCGTCTCGGACCGGACGTTCAGAAGAAGAGCATCTGCGTCGTCGGCATCTGCACGGTGGATGCCGTGGCCCGCTGTATCGACGAATACCCCCCGCCCGGCGGACTGCGCATCTTCGATTCCCTCAAGCTCACCACCGGCGGCAACGCCGTGAACGGCTCCATCGCCCTGGCCAAGATGGGGTTCGCCGTCTCCGTCGTCACGAAGATCGGCGAGGACCAGCACGGCCAATTCGTGCTGGACGAGCTGGACCGGCACGGTGTGGACACCTCCGGCGTCATCCGCTCGGCTGACACACATACGCCATTCAGCTTCGTCTGCGTCCATTCGGACGGGCAGCGGAGCTTCCTTCACACGGTGGGCACCAACGGCACCCTGCGGCGCGAGGAGATTGATCGGGCCCACGTGTGCCGGGCAGACCTCTGCCTGGTCACCGGCACCATGCTCATGCCGCAATTCGACGGCCCGCCCACGGCCAGGCTGCTGGCGGATGCACGAGATGCCGGTGCGATCACCCTGTTGGACACGAGCCTGACCGACGCCGCGTCAGCCGCGGCCTGGCAAACAGCTCTTGAACCGTGCCTGCCGTACCTGGACTTCTTCGTCCCTTCGCGGATGGAAGCGGCGGCCTTCACCGGCCACGACGAGCCGTCGCGCGCAGCGGAGGTCATTCTGGCGGGCGGATGCCGACACGCGGTGATCAAGCTCGATACGGAGGGCGTCTACTATCGCACGGCCGGCGGCCGGGAGGGGACGATTCCGGCCTATCGCGTCACACACGTGGTCGACACGACCGGTGCGGGTGACTGCTGGTGCGCCGGCCTGCTGGCGGGCCTGGCCCAGGATTTTCCGCTGGAAGACTCGCTCCGCCTGGGGAACGCCGTGGCCGCCCATTGCATTCAGCATGCGGGGGCTTCCAGTGGAATCCCGCCGCTGGCCGAGATTCGGCAGTTTCAATCGCGGGCCGATCGGCGGTGAACGGGGAACGGGCTAGTATTCGGGGGGCGGCGTGTCGGTCAGCTGGCTCAGCGGGCGACGGGTGACGTAGGGCACGTAGCCCCGGTCTTCCGCTCGCTGGTAGGCCTCTTCTGCGTCTGCAGCCAGCGCGTA
>CAZBFW010000713.1:0-2673 GCA_964491135.1 uncultured Phycisphaeraceae bacterium
AAGGCCGCCTCCTCGAGCGACCGCGGCAACGACAGGAAATACTGCCGCAGCAGAAAGATGTTGAACGCCTTGGCCATGAAAGGCACGCTGAGGGCGCCGAGGGCGAATATGCGGTCGCCCACCAGGTCCACCGCGCTGCTGAAGCCCGCGACCGTCATGAACAGCGGAATGACGATCACCTCCAGCGGCAGGATGATGCTGACCACCAGCAGCAGGAACAGCACATCACGGCCGGGAAATCGCATCCGGGCGAAGGCATACGCGGCCGGCCCGTTGATCAGGATGCCCCCGATCGCGATCGCCGCCACGACGAGAAACGTATTGACCAGCACGGTGACCAGATTCGTCCGCTGCGGTATGGCCGCGTAGTTGTCGAGAGTGGCCGGTGCCGGGAGGAAGCTTCGCAGGGACGAGACGTCGCGGTGGATCCCGGCCTCCGGCTTGAACGAGGCGGCAATCATCCAGAGAACCGGGGCGAGAAACAGCAGGCCCACCACCGCCGCCGCCAGGGCATTCGGCAGCGCGCGACGCACTCGACTCGTGCCGGTTCGGCGGCTCATGTCAGGGCCTCCGCCGACCGGAACAGCCGCCGCTGCACACCGGCCACCACCGCCACCGCGAGGAAGAACAACACGCCCGCCGCGCACGCCAGCCCGAGGTCTCGCCGCGAGAACGCCGCCTCAAACATGTACTGCACGACGGATCGCGTTGCGCCCTGCGGGCCTCCGCCCGTCATGAGATAGGGCTGCACGAACAGTTTCAGGGCAAAGATGGTGGTGATCATCAGCACGAGGGTGAGAGTGGGAGCGATGCCGGGCAGCGTGACGTGGATGAACCGGCCCCAGCGCCGGGCCCCGTCCAGCGCCGCCGCTTCATACAGCTCGCCCGAGACGGACTGAAGCCCCGCCAGAAGAATCATCATCTGGAAGCCCACGCCCTGCCAGATGCTCATCGCCGCCAGGCACGGCATGGCCTGGGCTGGGCTGGTCAGGAACGGCTGGCCGGGCAGGCCCAGCGCGCCCAGCAGCCCGTTGAACAGGCCCGACCCGCTCGCCTGCGAGGGTTCATAGAGCAGGTCCCACAAAACGGCCACCACCGTCAGGGACAGGGTTGTCGGAAGAAACACCGCCAGCCGCAGTCCGCGGGTCCAGCGGCCGGGCGCGTTGACCCAGACGGCCAGCGCCAAGGCCAGAGCCGTCTGAAGCGGCACCACCAGCACCGCGAAGAAGGCCGTGTTCCGGGCCGCCGCGTGGAAGTCCGGGTCCTCCCAGACCGCCCGGAAATTCTCCCCGCCGCAGAACGGACCGGTCTGCACGTCCGTGAGTCGCTGCCGGTGGAGGCTGGTGCGTGCCATGGACACGGTCGGCCAGAACAGAAAGAGCCCGATGAGCAGCACGGCGGGCAAAACGAAGAGCAGCGCGATGAGCCTCTCGCGAGCGATCACGACAGACCTGCCTCACAGCGTTTTCAGCACGGGCGTCCGCCTGCACACCGGAAGAATCACATCCGGTCCAGCGCGCGTTGTACGCTCTGGGCCGCTTTCGTCAAGGTTTCCTGCACGTCGTTTCCGAGCGCGATGTCGCGCAACGCGCGTGCGAACTCGACACTGAGCGACGGATAGACGCCCGTCCTCGGTCGAGGGTGGGCGGCGGTTTCCAGTTGCTCGCGAAACAGCCGCCGCGGCATTTGCTCGTATTCGGGGAACCACGCGAATGCGCTGCGACGGGCGGGAACCGCGCCGTTGGCCCGCACGATCGGCTCCACCCCGTGCTTCGGGTCCACCAGCCACGCCACCACCTTCCACGCGTCATCCGGGTTCCTGCACTCCCGCGACAACCCCCAGCACCAACTGCCCGAAGCCGCCGCAGACTGCCTGCCCATCCGCGGCAGCGGCATCGCCCCGAACCGGATGCCGGCCGCCTCGAAGGTTGGCAGCATCCAGTGCCCCGTCCAGTCAAACGCAGCCAGGCCCGCCGCGAACGGGTTCGGGTTCGTCGTGGTGGCCTCCGCCAGACCTTCCGAAAAGAGCGCCTGCCAGCGCGAAATCGCCTCCACGTTGTTCGGCCCGTCCAGCACGCCCGCCACCTGATTCCGCGCGGTGTCGATCAACGCGCCGCCGTTGGACCAGATCAGCGGGCTGAACGCGTACGTGAACCACTCCGTGCCCTGCTCGTCCATGTGCAGGGACAGCGGCACGGCGGCGTGCGGCCGGACGCGCCGAAGGGCCTCGACAAAGGTTTGCCATTCCCAGGCGTCGGCAACGAATTCGGGTGGGTGCAGGCCCGCCTTCTCCGTCAGGTCACGGTTGAAGTACACCACCAGGGCCGAATCGAACGCACCGAGTGCGTAGAGCGTTTCGTCAAACGTGCCCTGTGCGAGGATGGACGGCAGAAAGTCCGCGCGAAGCTCGCCCGTTACAAACGGGTCCAGCGGACGAAGCAGTCCGTCGGCGGCCCACGGCCCGACCCACGGCCCGTCAATCTCCAGCACATCCGGCAGCCGGCGCGTGGCGGAGGCGATGGACACCTTGTCCGCGTACTGCCGATCCGGGAAAAACTCGATCGACGCGCGGAGGCCCTCGGTGCGATGGGCCTCGTTGAACGCGGCGATGATCCGCTCCATCGCCTGCCGTTCGGCCGGCTGGCCGTGGTGCGCCCAGACGGTGACCACTCG
>CAZBFW010000714.1:0-2668 GCA_964491135.1 uncultured Phycisphaeraceae bacterium
ATACCTTTGGCGCCTGGTGTAGAATAGCGCGGTGTGCCGGGCAGGCCGCGGAGTATATGTCGGCCCGGGGCGCCTTCCGGAGTAAGCGCAGGGTCTTGGAACTGAATATCGCCATCGAGGACCCGTCCAAACGGATGACTCTGTTCGGGCCGAACGACCACAACCTCCGGCTCATCCGGGCGGCGTTGGATGTCCGGATCACGGCCCGGGATTCCACGATCAAGTTGAGCGGGCACGGAGCGGCGGTCAGCAAAGCGGCCGAGGTGATCGAGGTTCTGCAACGGCGGCTGCGGTCCGCGGACCGGCTGGAGGCGGACGACGTGGCCGACGCGATCGCGGAGGTCTCGCGAGAGCGGACAGACCCGGCGGAGCCGGGGGTGCCTGTGTACGCGCCGGCCGGCACCGTGTCGGCCAAGACCCCCGGGCAGCAGGAGTATATCGACGCGATCCGGCAGAACGACCTGACGATCTGTTTCGGCCCGGCGGGCACGGGAAAGACGTACCTGGCGGTAGCCGTCGCCGTTTCGATGCTGCGGGCGCGGGCGATCAAGCGGATCGTGCTGGTTCGTCCGGCGGTGGAAGCGGGCGAGAAGCTGGGGTACCTGCCGGGCGACATGCAGGCGAAGGTAAACCCGTATCTGCGGCCTCTGTTTGACGCCATGCACGACATGATGACGTTCGACCAGATCCGCAGCTTCATGCAGAATGACGTGATCGAGGTGATTCCGCTGGCGTTCATGCGCGGGCGGACGCTGAACAGCGCGGCGATCATTCTGGACGAGGCCCAGAACTCCACGGTGGCCCAGATGCTGATGTTCCTGACCCGGCTGGGCCATCACAGCAAGATGATCGTCACGGGCGACGATTCACAGGTGGACCTGGATGAGCGGCAGCGAAGCGGCATGATCGACGCGGTGGATCGCCTGCGGGGCATCCCGGGCATCGCGATCGTCCGCCTCCGGCAGATGGACATCGTGCGGCACCCGCTGGTGCAGAGTATTGTGGAGGCGTACGGAAACGGGTCGGCGCCTCGGCGCTGACCGGACACGACGGCGCCGGAAGAACCATGGCCACGAGCCCAAAGACCGGCAAAGCACGCCGCCAACTGGTGCGGCAACTCCGTGCGGAGGAGGGCGGGGGCTGGCTGCGCTGGTTGCGGGACGTCGGCTTCTGGCCGGTGCTGGTCACACTGGTGTTCTGGGCCGGTGCCGTCCTGATAGCCCTGTACGGAGACGAGTCGCTGCCGTATGCGTCGGGCGAGAAGATCGCCCAGCCCATCGTGGCCCGCGTGACCTTCAGCCAGGAAGACCACTCCAAGACGCAGCAGGACAAGCTCGCGGCCCAGGCCAACACGCCCAGTTACTACCGCATCGACAACGAGTTCATCGGCCAGATCTGCGCCGAGCTGACCAGGGTCTACCAGGAGGCCCGCGCCGCGGAGACGCCGGAGCAGTTCCAGGAGGTTGCAGACAAGGCCGTCTGGCCGGCCGCCCAGGCAACGTACGAGTTCCTCCACCCCCGCAGCGACGAGCGCAGCGTCGAGGGATACACGGCCTGGGTGGATCAGCTCCGCCAGAGGCTGAAACGAGAGTACACGGCGCCTCCGCTGTCCCAGGAAGGCCGAGAGCCCGCGTCCAAGACCAGCTACATCCTGGTGCTGGACGCCCCCGAGGCCGCGCCGGCGACGACCGTCGCGGAGCCCATCCAGGTGGACATCGTGCGGGACCTCCAGATTCTCAACCGCAAGCACGTGGAGGGCCGCGTGGCGAAGCTGGCCGAGTCGTTCCCGTCCGCCATGAAGGAGCCGGTCGAGGCCATCCTGACCCGGTACCTCGAGCAACGCCCCATTCTGGTGTACGACCAGAACGCCACGCGGGAAGCCATGGCCCAGGCGGCGGCCACCGTGGTTCCTGCCGCCGTCACGTACGAGAAAGGCAAGCCGTTCGTGTTTCCGCGGCGCGATGAAAAGGGCCGGGCGCAGGGCCTGACGCCGACGGACCTGGAGCTGCTTCATCTGGAGCACCAGGCATATCGGGCGTTTCTGGCGTCCGACGAACCCGATGCGGCGGCCCTTCGTCAGCAGAAGGTCCTGGCCCAGGGCGGCACCGCCGGCCTGTTTCTGATTCTGACGGTGGCGCTTTTCGGATACGTGGGATATTTCCAGCCGCGGGCGTTTCAGATTCACACGCGCTCCATCGGGCTGGCCGTGCTGCTGCTGGGTCTGCTGGCGTCGGCGCGGGTGATGGACCTGCACCCCACCCTGCGTAACCTGCTGCCCGTTCCCGTGCTGCTGGCGACGGCCATTCTCGCCCTCGCGTATGATCGGCGGTTTGCGATGGGCGTGTTGTCGTTCGTCGCCATGCTGCTCGTGCTGACCGTGCGGGGCGACCTGAGCCTGCTGGCCGTGCTGCTGGGCGGCGTGGGTGTGATTGCGTTCATGCTGGACGACGTCCGCACGCGGACCCAGATCATCCGGGCGGGCTTTGCGGCGGGCGGGTTGATGTTCCTGCTGACGTTCGCCTTCAAGCTGGCAGCGCAGCAGGACCTGCGATTCAGCCTGACCGATGCCCCCACCACCATCACCAGCGCCACGCTCCGCGTGAACTTCGTCGACACTTCGCTGGGCACCACTTCCGGCAGCAGCGTCTGGAACTTCATCGTCTATGGC
>CAZBFW010000715.1:0-2667 GCA_964491135.1 uncultured Phycisphaeraceae bacterium
CAGGGAGGCCCCGTACCGATAGCTGATCTGCGCCCAGCCGGTCAGACCGGGTTTGACCACGTGCCGCAGGTCGTAGTACGGCAGCGTCTTGGCGAGTTCCAGCACGATGGCCGGACGCTCCGGCCGCGGTCCGATGACGGACATGTCGCCGAGGAGGATGTTGCAGAGCTGGGGCAATTCGTCCAGGCGTGATCGTCGCAGCCAGCGGCCCAGCCGGGTGCAGCGGGGATCATTCCGCGCCGCCCAGACCGACTCTCCGTTTTCGGCGTTGACGATCATCGTGCGGAACTTGTAGAGCCGGAACACGCGGCCGTTCTGGCCCACGCGATCCTGGGAATAGAACACCGGCCCGCCGTCGTCCAGCTTGATGCACAGGGCAATCAACGGCCACAGCGGCAGCGACACGATCACGCCTACGCCGGCGACCACAACGTCAAAGAGCCGCTTCAGGGTCGCCCGCTCCTGGCAGTGTGATTGGAAGTCGGCAAACAGGAACCAGTTCGGCGTGATGCGGTCGACCAGCACGCGGCCGGCCGCCCGCTCGTAATACACCTCTTCGTTGGTCACACGGCAGCCCATACGCAGGCACGGCAGGACCCAGTTCATGAGATCCGGCCGGCGGGCGGCTCGTGAGCTGATGACGATGTCGTCCACGCGGCGGCGGCGGCAAAGCAACGGCAGGTCCGCGGGTGCCCCGTTGATCCGGTCATCATCGGACGTCTGCGGCGCCCCCTCTGCCAGCGCATCCACGTAGCCGACCAGGCGATAGTCGGACAGTGCGTCCTCGCGAAATGAGGCCCGGATGGACTCGAACATCTCTCGGTTGCCCACCACGAGAAGGCCGCGTTTGATCTTGTGCACGGCCCAGCAGGCGATCACGCGGACGGCCAGTCCCAGCACCAGGTACGTGCCCACAGCGCAGCCCGCCACGCGGCGGCTCAGCCAGGTGTACATCAGCACGTAGATACAGGCATAGGTGAGGGTGCAGGCCAGTCCGGCCGTAAGCAACATGCGGGCGAGAATCCGCGACCGGCCCAGCAGCGTCTCCCGCTCGTACAGGCCGAACACGAGCCCGGCAATCGTCATCGTGGCAACGAACACGCCCGTGGCCGGCCAGTAGAGGATATGGAGCTCCTCCAGCAGCACCTGCTCCACGAACCATACGTAGCCGAGGTGGATGCCCAGCGCCAGGATCAAGGAGTCCGCGAGAATCCAGGCGCTGCGCGGCAGGCTCACCAGAAGCCGACCCACGACCCGCACCACCCGGTCCGCCGCGCGATCGCGAGACGGCGCCCCGGACCGCGTGAGTTCCACGCCCGGTCGCTCGGCAGTGGGTGTGTACGGGCCCGCTTCCGGACCCCAGACGGCCTGTGTGGGCATAGAGGACTCCCGATACTCCCCCTTGTGATCGGACGGCCTCCAGGCCAACCTGAGTTATGGGGCATCCCGCGAACCGAATCGCTTCAGCCGGGCGATCGGCCCGCAGCACAGGCCCCCTGCGGCACGGCAATTCCTGCCGATCGGCCCGGGCCCGAGAACATCGCGCCCGGCGCCCGTTTTTTTGCCGCAGGTCGCGGTGGAATCCCCCGATATCACGGAGGTACCGTGCCCGGGCGAGTTCGCCTCGCTCCGCCGTGTCCGCGTCGCGGTCACGCGCGGAGTCTCGCGGCCCGAGACAGAGTTCATGATGCATCGCTGTGTGATCCTGGCTGGTCTGAGCCTGGCGCTGCTGGGTTGCGAGAAGCGCAAGGAGCCGCCGTTCATGCCCACCACGCCAGTCGTGCCCTGGCGCGACCTGAGTGGGCAGCAGACGGAATTCCCGCAAGACTCGTTCACGCTGCTTCTGGATGAGCCGACGGAGGGGCTCTTCCCCACGTCCTTGGCCGTCGCGAGGCTGGCCGGCGTGCAGCCCGCCGGCGCCGACCCTCGGCCGGCAGCCAACCACGGGCTGGTGCTCTCCACGGCCCCCGCGCACGAGCTGCTCAAATGGAACGCGGCATTCGATGACATTCGCCTGGTCAGCGAAGTATTCCCGCTTTCGCAGATGTCGCTGAACGGCCGGCCGGCGTGCGTCTCCACGCTGATGGAATCGGCGGCGGCGATGACCGGCCGCATCTGCCTGGTCTACTCCATCACCGACCTGGCTCCGTCGGAATCGGAGATCAGGGGCGTGCTGTACCGGGTGAGCAGCCAGCAGCCGGTGGCCGCCGTCCACGCCCGCGGCGTGTACTATCCACCGATGGAAGACGACGGCAGCGAAGACTTCCGGACCGATCTCGAAAAGCTCCTGGAACCCCGTTCGGCCCGGCTGGTAGCCGAGGCGCGGTTCCTTTCCCTGACCCGCGATTGCCTGCTCGCCCTTCGCGACAACGACCGCCCCGCCCGGCCCGAGATCGAAGAGGGCTGGGTGCCCCAGGGCCCGCTGGCCCCGCCGATCTGGCCGCCCCTGTACAACTACTGGTGGTTCACCCCACCCACCCCCTACAGCCGCCCACCCGGTTCGTCGCAGTAATTGATTCGACATGCAGGCGATTCTGCGGCGTTCCCTTCGCGCGGGCGGGTCTCGACTCAGACCCTTCCCGAGCACTCCTGGGCCGATTCCGTACTCCGATGCCCCCCGGCCGCGTTCCGTCGGCCCGCCGTCTGGCCGAAAGACCCCACGCGAAT
>CAZBFW010000716.1:0-2658 GCA_964491135.1 uncultured Phycisphaeraceae bacterium
CAGTAAGAAGACGTACCGCGTCACTTGCGGCACAAATAAGGATCGTATTCGTCGATGGCGTTGCACAACATCCGTAAGGGCCTGAACCTCCCCATCAGCGGCGAACCTCGGCAGGAGATCGAAAACGCGCGCCCCGTGCATCGCGTGGCGGTGGTGGGCTGCGACTATCCGAATCTCAAGCCGCGACTGCGCGTCACCGAGGGGCAGCCAGTCAAACGCGGGCAGTGGCTGTTTGAGCATAAGAAGATCGAAGGGGTCGGGTTTGCGGCGCCCGGCGCGGGAACCATAGCCGCCATCCATCGCGGCCCGCGGCGCGTGCTGGAATCCGTCGTCATCGAGCTGAGTGACCGCGAACGGGCAGGCGAACCGGCCAACGACGAGTTCGAGCCCTTCGATGCCTACACCCGCTCGTCCGCCGGGCGGTTGAGCCGCGACCAGATCCGCGCGCTGCTGCTCGAATCGGGCCTGTGGACGGCGTTGCGGACACGGCCGTTCGGGTACGTTGCGGATCCCGCGACCATGCCGCACTCCATTTTCGTCACCGCAATGGACACCAATCCGCTGGCGGCCGACGTGAACGTTGTGCTGGCGCCTCGCGAGGCGGATTTTGCGGAGGGACTGGCCGCCATCGCGAAGCTGACGGATGGGAAAACATACGTCTGCACCCGTCCGGAGACGCGCGTTCCGACGCCGGCCGGCGTTGAACGGATCCAGGTGGAGCACTTCGCCGGCGTGCACCCGGCGGGGACTCCCGGCCTCCATATTCACCTGCTCGATCCGGTGAGCCGGGGCAAGACGGTCTGGTACATCAACTATCAGGACGTTCTGGCCGTCGGAAAACTGTTCGCCACGGGCCGGCTGGACGTGGAGCGGGTGGTGTCGCTGGCGGGGCCGGTCGTGCGTGAACCTCGCCTGCTGCGGACCCGGATCGGCGCTTCGCTGGATGAGCTGACGGCCGGCGAGATTACGGGCTCGGACTGCCGCGTCATCTCCGGTTCCGTGCTGTCCGGACGGACGGCCGCGGGAGCGGCCCTCGGCTATCTGGGCCGGTATCATCAGCAGATCAGCGTGCTGGCCGAGGGACGGACCCGAACGTTTCTGGGCTGGACCCGTCCGGGGATCGGCCGGTTCTCGATCATCCCGGCGTACGTGGGCAAGTGGTTGGGCGGGCGATACCGGGAGTTCACGACGACGACCAACGGCGGCAGCCGGGCCATCGTTCCCATCGGCCTGTACGAGCGGGTCATGCCCCTGGACATCGAGCCGGTGTTTCTGCTCAAGGCGCTGGTGATGCGCGACGTTGAGCGGGCGGAGCAGCTTGGAGCACTCGAGCTGGAAGAGGAAGACCTCGCCCTGTGCTCGTTCGTCTGCCCGGGCAAGACGGATTACGCTCCCATTCTTCGCGACAATCTGGACATCCTGGAAAGGGAGGGATGAGCGCGGTGCTACGCAGACTGCTGGAGAGCCAGAAGAAGCACTTCGACCCGGGCGGGCGGCTGCACCGATTCCATCCGCTGTATGAGGCGGCGGACACTCTTCTGTACTCGCCCCCCACCGTCACGGAGCACCCTCCGCACGTCCGCGACGCCCTGGACCTCAAACGCATGATGGGCATGGTGGTCTTCGCGTTGCTCCCGTGCGTGCTGATGGCCATGTACAACACCGGCCTGCAGGCGAACCGGGCGATCGCCGCCGGTCTGGCTCCGACCGGCTGGCGGGCCTCCGCGGTGACCGGCCTGGGGTTCGAGTTCCTGCCCGACAGCATCCTGTCGTGCTTCGTTCACGGGGCGATGTACTTTCTGCCGGTGTTCATGGTGACATTCGCCGTCGGCGGCACCTGCGAGGTGATTTTCGCCATTGTGCGCAAGCACGAGGTGAACGAGGGATTCTTCGTCACCGGGTTCCTGTTCCCACTGATCCTGCCGCCGACGATTCCCCTGTGGCAGGTGGCCCTGGGCATCCTGTTCGGCGTGGTGATCGGCAAGGAAATCTTCGGCGGCACGGGCATGAACATCCTGAATCCCGCGCTGCTGGCCCGGGCGTTTCTCTTCTTCGCGTATCCGGCGCAGATTTCCGGCGATGCGGTGTGGGTTGCCGTGGACGGCTTCAGCGGCCCGACCCTGCTGGCCCGGGCGATGGTCGACGGGCGTCAGGGGCTGCTCGCCGCCGACTGGAGCTGGTTGGACGCTTTTCTCGGCTTCATCCCCGGCTCGATGGGCGAAACCTCGACGCTGTTGTGCCTGCTCGGCGCGGTCATTCTCATCGTCACGCGGGTCGGTTCCTGGCGGACGATGGCGGGCGTCGCCATCGGCTCGCTGGCCGTCTCGCTCCTGTTCAACGCGCTGGCCGGCCAGGTGAAGAACCCCTACTTCGGCGTCCCGTTCCACTGGCACATTGTCCTGGGGGGCTGGGCGTTCGGCACGGTCTTCATGGCGACTGACCCGGTGTCGTCGGCCCAGACGGAAAAGGGCAAGTGGATTTACGGTTTGCTCATTGGAGCGCTGGCCATCGGCATCCGGGTGGTGAACCCCGCGTATCCCGAAGGGATGATGCTCGCGATCCTGTTGATGAACGTGTTCGCTCCGGTCATCGATTACGTCCTGATGCAGGCCAACATCAAACGAAGGGCAGCCCGCAATGTCGCAGAAGCGTAACGCG
>CAZBFW010000717.1:0-2656 GCA_964491135.1 uncultured Phycisphaeraceae bacterium
CCCTGATGAAGTCGATCACCCCGGAACGCAACCAGCAGGAAATCCAGGAGGAGGGAGGCACGGACTTCGGGTTCGCCTTCGGCGATGCCGGCCGGTTCCGCGTCTCGGTCTTCCGACAGAAGGGGCACCTGGCCCTGGTGCTGCGGTTGATCCCCTTCCGCCTGCTGAGCTTCGAGGAGATCGGCCTGCCGAAGATCTGCCGGGCCCTGTGCCGGCGTCCTCGCGGTCTGTTCCTGGTCACCGGGCCCACCGGTTCCGGCAAGACCACCACCCTGGCCTCGATGCTCAATTACATCAACATGAACTTCGACCGCCACATCGTGACGGTCGAGGATCCCATCGAGTACTACCACAACCACAAGAAATCGATCGTCAACCAGCGTGAGGTCGGCGTGGACGTGCCCAGCTTCTCCGAGGCCCTCCGCCGCGTGCTGCGGCAGGACCCGGACGTGATTCTGGTGGGCGAGCTTCGCGACTTGGAGACGATGGAATCCGCCATCCGGGCCGCCGAGACGGGCCACCTGGTGTTCAGCACCGTGCACACCACGGGCTGCCAGGGCACGGTGAACCGAATCATCGACGCCTTCCCGGTCGACCAGCAGGAACAGATCCGCGTGCAGCTCTCCACCAACCTCATCGCGGTACTTTCGCAGGCCCTCTGCCCCCGCCTGCCCAAGGGCATGGTGGCCGCTTACGAGTTCATGGTGGTGACGCCGGCCATCTCCAACCTGATCCGCGAGAACAAGACCTACCGCGTGGATTCCGCCATCCAGACCGGCAAGAAATACGGCATGCAGTTGCTCGACGAGCACCTCTGGACCTTGTACGCCGAGGGCAAGATCGACGCCCATGAGGCGATCGACAAGAGCCGCCGGCCGGGCGACATGCAGGACAAGATTGACGCGCACCGCCGCGGACAGGCCATCACGGGCGAGGGCGAAGAGAAGAAACGGCTGGATGACGACGACATTCTCCGGGCCTGACGAACCCGGTAGTCGGATGCGCCGATCGACCGGCGCGGGCGGCTGGAGACCGCGATCATGAGCAAGACCTACAACCCCGATCAGTTTCGCGGGCAGAAGCTCGGGCGGATTCTCATCAAAATGGGCAAGATCCGCCGCCCCGACGTGCATGAAGCGCTGGAAATCCAGAAACGCCAGAAGGGACCCATCGGGCGTATCCTCGTCGACATGGGAAAGGTGACGGAGGAAGACCTCACCACCGCCCTCGCCCTGCAGGCGGGCATGGCGATCGTCAACCTCGGCGAGATGGATATTCCCGTCGAGACCATCCATCTCATCCCGGCCCAGATGGCCACCACCTATCGGGTCATCCCGTATGACTATGAGCCGGGTTCGAACACCCTCCGCATCGCCATGGCCAGCCCGGACAACTTCCAGGCCACCGACGACCTGGCCACCCTCATGGGCTACAACGTTCGTGCTGCCATTACCCCGCCGGATACCCTCCAGGCGGCCCTCGACCGGTACTATCCCGAGGATGCGGCCGAATCCATCACCGGGCTGATCGACGAGATTTCCAGCGACGAAACGCTCGCCAAGTTCGAGGGCCGCGGCGCCAGCATCGACCTGGACGAACTCAAGGAGCTGGCTGAATCCAACCCGGTCAAGAAGCTGCTGAACCTGGTGCTGCTGCAGGCCATCCGGGACAAGGCATCAGACGTTCACTTCGAACCGTTTGAGGCCGAGTTCAAGATGCGTTACCGTATTGACGGCGTGCTTTACGAGATGGTGCCGCCTCCCCGGCACATCGCCATGGCCATCGCCTCGCGTATCAAGGTCATGTCCAACCTGGACATCGCGGAGCGGCGCCTGCCCCAGGACGGCCGCATCGAGCTCGTCGTGGGCGGCAACCCCGTTGACCTGCGCGTCTCCGTGCTGCCCACCATGTTCGGCGAAAGCATCGTCATGCGCGTGCTGGACCGGGCCAACGTCTCCCTGGACCTGGACCGCATCGGCATGCGGGACGATGACCTCGTCTCCTTCCGCCAGCTCATCCGCAAGCCCAACGGCATCATCGTCAACACCGGCCCTACCGGCTCCGGAAAGACGACCACGCTGTACGCCGCCCTGGCCGAGTTGAACAAGCCGGACGTGAAGATCTTGACCGCCGAGGACCCGGTCGAGTACGACATCGACGGGCTGGTTCAGTGCCAGATGAAGTCGGAGGTGGGCATGACCTTCGGCCGGGCCCTGCGGAGCTTCCTCCGTCAGGACCCGGACATCATCCTCGTGGGGGAGATCCGTGACCTGGAAACGGCACAGATCTCCGTCCAGGCTTCCTTGACCGGACACCTGGTATTCACCACTCTCCATACGAACGATGCGCCTTCCAGCATCGCGCGTCTGCTTGATCTGGGGCTGGAGCCGTTCCTGATTACAGCGACGCTGGAAGCCATTGTCGCCCAGCGGCTCGTCCGGCGCATCTGTGAGAACTGCAAGACCGAGTTCAAGCCGTCGGAAGAGATGCTGCTGGAGTTGGGCCTGAAGCCCGAGGATGTGGGTAACCGCACGCTCTACTACGGCCGGGGTTGTGACTACTGCAACAATACCGGCTACCGCGGGCGTATGGGGCTGTTCGAGATCATGACCCTGGACGACCACCTGCGGGAGATGATCATGCGGCACGCGTCCTC
>CAZBFW010000718.1:0-2652 GCA_964491135.1 uncultured Phycisphaeraceae bacterium
CGGCAAAGGTCAGGGCAATGAGCGTGTTCCGGTTGGCCAGGAATCCGACCACCATGCCGTGGGCGTCGTTGACGGCGTAGAGCACAGCGGCGGTTGCGGCCAGGCCGGCGGCGGGCAGGAGTCGGCGGTAGACACAGGCAATCGCGGCGACCGCGACCGCGTACCAGAGGACACTCTGAGCGTGCATCCAGATCGGATGAGACGGCCAGAGCCAGTAGTCGACGCGATGGGTCAAAGCGGTGAATGGACGGAAGAAGGCAGCCTTGGCGTGCGGGTACGTCCACCAGGGCAGGAACCCGAGGTCCATCGCCCGGCGCATTCGCTCGGGGTTTCCGTCGAAGAACCGGAACATGTTCCACCAGGGCGGCAGCAGTTCTCCATAATGCGCGGAGCCCGTCATGACCATACGGTGGAAATGGTCGTCCACCACCCAGCCGGCACGCAGCGAAGGCAGCGTCAGCAGGATGGCGAGCATTGCCGCCAACAACGGCCAGGGAGCACGAATCACCCAGGACGGGCATGGCGAGAGCGAAAGGAACGGGGCGGACGGTTCTTCAGAGTGGTGGGGCAACAAGTTCCCTCCAATGGAGCTCCGGGCTCGCGCAGGTCATTGTACGCACTCGTTGTGTCTTGGGACCGCCCTCGCGATTTCTTACTGAACCGAGTTACTCTCTTCGGGCCTGATCGCGTCTCGAAAACGTAATCGCCGGCAGTGGGGGTGCCATGCCCGTGGGCTTCAGCCTCGGGCATGACCGAAGCGCAACTCCGCCCGACGCGCCCGCCATGCCCGATCCGCCTTCGGCGGAAACGGGCATGCCACGCAAGCGGAAACAGCTATCGCGGGGCCGGTTGCGAGGTCGGTTGGCTGGCGGGCGGCGGTCGGCGGCCGAGCACCTGTTCGGCCGTCGCGCGGCGAACGGCGGAAGTCATGTTCTGCCGCAACTGCATCCGGCCCAGCGGCGAATCCAGCCGTGAGGTCAAATCGAGGCTTGTTTCCGCGGAGGCAAGCTGCCCGGCGGCGTAGTCCCAGACGTATTGCCCGCCGACGGTGCCGCTTTCAACCACGAAGGCGTCGCCCAGGCTCAGCAGAGATGACGCGCCTCCGGAGGACGCCCCCTTGGTGAGCGTGCCTTTCATCGCCAGCTCGGCCGTCTGCTGCCTGGCGTTCACGCGTCGGAACTCGAACTTCTGATCCATGACCAGCGATCCCACGCCAAGGGGCAGGGCGATCGTCGTCTTCAGCGGCCAGGCGGCCCGGACGCGGGCCGGGCAGGGGGCGCCCGCCGTCACAAAAAGCGGCAGTTGCTCAAACGTCTCCCGGGAGAAGAACGAATCCGCCAGGCTGCCGAGGGGGTCGACCAGCCGGCCCCATCCCCCGGAGCTGGCGGAGGCGCCGACGAAGTCGATGACCCGCCCGGCCGGGTCCACCCGAATCGTGACCGGCCGCTCCAGCAGCCGCGCGAAAATCGGGGCCAGCGGCGAGGAACTGCCGCTCTGGCGAGAATCGTAATCGAGCATTTCGGAAATACCGGGGATTTCGCCGTCGGTTTTCAGGGCCATGTAGCACAGCCGCCACTGCAGCTCGGCAGAGCCGTCGTCGGCCGCGGCCGTCACGCGGAGCGACATGCCCGACTCGGTGCGGACGGTGACCTGCTGGCTCACGTCCGCGTCCGGAACGGCCACCTCATGCTGAATGACGCTGTTGGTGATGTAGTAGATCTCGGTGTCGGACTTGAGCTTCGGAGCGAGGTCGAACGGGGCGGCAAGGGCCGTCGGGCCGACCAGAACCGCGATCAGCATGCTTCGCGTCAGGGGGTTTGCAGGCATGGGGGGGCTCCGTTGCATTTTGGCGCCGTATCGGTCGCAGGCATCAGGAGCGATGCTCCGTTTCTGGGGTGCGTGTGGCGAGGCTCCGCTGGTACGCCTTCCAGCCGGGACACCACCGCGTGTGCCATCGCCAGATTCGAGCCAGCCACGATCGCGGACGGCGTTCGGCAAGCATCCGGCATGGGCAGTGGGGACACAAGTGGCGGTAGGCCATCACATGCTCCACAAACAAGCGCCGGGGCACACGCCGGTGTCCATCATGGTAGCACCCGCGGCGGAACGGATCAAAACGGCGGTCCCGGCGCGGCCGGCCTATACTCCAGGTATGAAAGCAGCGGGAAAGACCGAGCCGATCGTGATCGTGTACGACGCCGAGTGCGCCTTCTGCCGGGCACAGATGCACGCCATTCGCAAATGGGACCGGGATGGAAGGTGCGAGTACATCGCGGCCCAGGATCCCGATCTGCCGGACCGGTTTCCGCAATTGCAGGGGACGGACCTGGCGGACGGGTTGCGAGTGATCCTGCCGGACGGGCAGGTCCGCTTCGGGGCCGACGCCGTTCACGCCATCGCCCAGCGTCTGCCCGCGGTTCGCTGGCTGTCCCCGCTGTATCGACTGCCCGGCGTCGGGGCCTTGTCTCGTCGGGCGTACGCCTGGATAGCCGCGAACCGACATGCCCTGAACCGCTCCTGTCAGACGGGCTCCTGCCGGCTGTAGCACCCTGCTGAACCCCTACATCACGTTCACCGACCGCCTCAACGGCCAGGAGATCCAGCGTCCCCCTCGCCTCCGTGATGCGTGCGGGTCGCCCCATGCCCCCAACC
>CAZBFW010000719.1:0-270 GCA_964491135.1 uncultured Phycisphaeraceae bacterium
CGGCCTCATCCTGAAGGGACCGGATGTACTCCATCCGCCACGGGGCCCACAGATTGCTTTGAAATCCTGCCATGGTTCGCATTCCACCGGGAAGGCCGAGTGTACCGCCGGTCGCACACGATCTCAACACGCCGCTTTTCAGCATTGCCTCTGCCCGGTAGACTGCTGCCGGCATCGTATGGAGACGCCCGACCCGAGGGTCGGGCCGAACAACGGCGGAGACGGGACCATGCTACGGATCGGCGATCGGAGAGTTGAGAGGCCCGGGAC
>CAZBFW010000719.1:280-2650 GCA_964491135.1 uncultured Phycisphaeraceae bacterium
TGTCCGAGCGGGTTGCCGGGGCGCGGCTCCGGGCATCCTGGCGGCGATGGCGCTGGCCGTTGCCGTTGCCGGAGCCGGCTGCCGGAAGGACGCACGCCTGGCCGGACGGCAGATCCCCCACGTCACCGTCCGGACGGTCACGGACGGGGACGTTGTGCTGGACCGATCCGCCTCTCCGAAGCAGGTGGCGTACGCCCTGTTGAAGGCGGTTCGCGACGACGTGCGGGCAACGTCGGCCCAGACGCGCGAAGACGCACTCCGGCGACAGCTGGACCTGTGTGCTCCGGACGCGATTTTTGCCCGCTACGAGGAGCGGCACCGGCTCAGCAGGCCGGAGTACAAGGCCGACCGCGACGAGACGGTCTACGGCGTTGTCCAATCCTGGGCCCCGACGTTTGCCCACTACGTGGACACCTTTGACTTCGAGTGGCCGGAGGCGCAGAAGGCAATGGTTCTGCGCGACGGCACGAAGCTTGCGGAACACGCCTCCGCCGAAAAGCACGTGCTTCTGGAAGTGGCGGATCCCGGCGGCGCTGAGAAAGCGGCGGCGGTGGCGCAGTTGACGCTCGTGAGCGAAAACGGGTACTGGAGGGTGTTGAACGTCGGTTTCGTCGCCGGCCAGCGTCATCTGGCCGCACGGACGCCCGCCACGACATCTGCACCCGCCACGGCCGCCACGGCGGACTGAACGTCGGGCCGCTGTGCTCGGGTTTGTGATCACGGCCTATGGAACCCAGCTCGATCACCGTCAAAGGGGCTCGCGAGCACAACCTGAAGAACGTCTCGCTCACCCTGCCCCGCAACCGGCTCATCTGCTTTACCGGCGTGTCCGGAAGCGGCAAGAGCAGTCTTGCCTTTGACACGCTGTATGCCGAGGGGCAGCGGCGCTACATTGAATCTCTGTCCTCCTACGCACGACAGTTCATGGGCCAACTGGCCAAGCCGGACGTGGACCTCGTCACCGGCCTGAGCCCGTCCATCTCGATCCAGCAGAAGACGAGCGGCTGGAACCCCCGCAGCACGGTCGGCACCATCACGCAGGTGCACGACTTCCTTCGCGTGCTCTACGCTCGCGTCGGCACGCAGCACTGCCCGGACTGCGACCGGCCCATCTCCGCCCAGACCCGTGAGCAGATCGCCGAGCGCATCGTGGCCCAGGGCGATGGTGCAAAGGTGATCATCCTTGCCCCGGTCGCTCGCGGGCAGAAGGGGGAGTTCCGCGACCTGTTTGACGACCTGCGGCGGCAGGGGTTTGCCCGCGCCCGCGTGGACGGGCAGGTGGTCGCTCTGGGGGACGAACCACAACTCAACCGGAACATCCGGCACGACATCGAGGTTGTTGTGGATCGCATCACCGTGGGGCCGGCTGCTCGGTCTCGCGTGGTGGAATCAGTGGAGACGGCCCTGCGCGTCGGGGGCGAAACGTTGATCATGACGCGCGCCGAGGGCACATCGAACCGCCGATCACGCGAAGGCGAATTGCTGCTGTCCTCGCAGTACGCCTGTACGGCCTGCGGCATCAGCTTTGCCCCGCCGTCGCCGCAGATGTTCAGCTTCAACTCGCCGGCGGGCATGTGCCTGACGTGCGACGGCATGGGGACCCGTTTCGACTTCGACCCGCAGCGCCTGGTGCCCCGGCCCAGACGCTCGTTCCTCGGGCTGGCGATCGAACCGATGCGCACGCGGATCGGCCGATGGCGCCGGCACATCTACGAGGGTGTTGCGCGACACGTCGGGTTCGATCTGAAAACACCGTGGTGCGATCTGCCGGAGAAGGCAAAGCAGGCTCTGCTGTACGGCACGGGGGATGCCCATATCACGTTTGAGTGGCGAACGTCGGGCGGCGTCTGGCGGCACGGCAGCACGTTTGCCGGGGTGATCGCAGAGCTGCGCGAGAAGCACAAAAAGGCCCGCTCGCCGCTGGTTCGCGCGTTCTACGAGAAATACATGACGCAGACCGTTTGCCCGGACTGCACTGGGCGGCGTCTGAATCGCCAGGCGCTGGCCGTCCGAGTCGGAGGTCTCAACATCGCCGAATTCTCGGCTCTTTCCATCGATGCGGCTTGTGACTTTATCGACCGCCTCGAACTGACGCCGACACAAAAGGTGATCGCAGAGGAGGTTGTGAAGGAGATCCGCGGCCGGCTGGCGTTTCTTCAGAACGTCGGCCTGGGATATCTCACCCTCGACCGTACGGCGCCGACCCTCTCCGGTGGCGAGTCGCAGCGCATCCGGCTGGCCGGTCAGATCGGTTCCGGCCTGGTCGGCGTGCTGTACGTGCTGGACGAGCCCAGCGTGGGCCTGCACGCACGGGACAACCGGCGGTTGCTCGATTCGCTGGAACGGCTTCGCGACATGGGCAACACGGTC
>CAZBFW010000720.1:0-2644 GCA_964491135.1 uncultured Phycisphaeraceae bacterium
CAGATCGTGGACGACCAGCGAGGCGTCACGCTCTGCGCCGCCAGTACGCAGGGGAAGGACCTGCGGGCGAGCGTGAAGTACGGTGGCAACATGGAAGCGGCCAAGGTGGTCGGCAAGATGCTCGCGGAGCGGGCGGTGTCGGCCGGGATCGCACGGGTGTGCTTTGACCGCAACGGGTACAAGTTTCACGGCCGCATCAAGGCCCTGGCCGATGCGGCCCGGGAGGCCGGGCTGAAGTTCTGACCGCGGCGGGAATCGCCGGGGATGGCCGGCGAACCTGCGAAGGGAATGAGTATGTCGGAAGCATTCTTTCCACGGGAAGAGTCGGAATTCGAGGAGGAGGTCGTCAAGATCTACCGTTGCGCGACGGTGGTGAAGGGCGGTCGACGGTTCAGTTTCGCGGCCCTGGTGGTGGTGGGCGATCGCAACGGCCGGGTGGGGATCGGCTACGGCAAGGCCCCCGAGGTGCCGTCCGCGGTGGACAAGGCGCGCAAGATCGCGCACAAGAGCATGATCCGGGTGAAGCTCCAGGGCGGAACGCTTCCGCATCGTAGCTGGGGCCGGTTCGGCGCGAGCAAGGTGATCATGCTTCCGGCGTCGGAGGGCACGGGTGTCATCGCGGGCGGAAGCGTCCGGCCGGTGCTCGAACTCGCCGGAGTGAAGGATGTACTGACCAAGAGTTACGGTTCCAACAGCCCGAAGAACCTCGTTCGTGCGGCGTTCGCCGCGTTGAACGGGCTGTATGATCGGGAGGCCATTGCACGCATTCGAGGCGTGGCCGTGGCCGGGCAGGCGTAGAATCATGAATATCACGGACGTCACACGTCAGGCCGGTGGGCACCGCCGTCGGAAGCGGATCGGGCGGGGTCCGGGCAGCGGGCGTGGGAAGACCGCGGCCCGGGGGCACAAGGGATGCGGGTCCCGCGCGGGCTGGCGGAGCCGCGGGTTCGCGGAAGGGGGGCAGATGCCCCTGTTCCGGCGCATTCCCAAGCGAGGCTTCAGCAACGTCAAGTTCGCGACGCGGTACAGCGTGGTGAATCTGAAGGACCTGGAGGAGCGGTTCTCTTCGGGGGACGTCGTGAACCTTCAGGCGCTGATCGACGCCCGGCTGGTCCGCGGAAAGCACCAGCCCGTAAAGGTGCTGGGCGACGGCGCCCTGAGCAAGAAACTGACGGTGGAGGCGGCTCGGTTCAGTCGGAAGGCGGCTGAGAGCATCGTTGCGGCGGGCGGTGAGGCCCGCGTCGTCTGATGCGTGAAACGTGAGAGTCGGATCACGCCGGCCGGCGGGTCGGCAGGACGTGGGAGGCCATGTTCCGAACATTCATCAACATCTTCAAGATCCCGGAGTTGCGGAACAAGCTGCTCTTCACCATCGGTCTGCTCATGATCTACCGCCTGGGGTTCGCCGTGCCGATCCCCGGCGTGAACCAGGAGGCGATGAGTTCCATCGCCGAGGGGGGAGGGCCGCTGGGCGAACTGGCGCAGTATTTCGCCATCTTCACGGGCGGGAATCTCAGCCAGAGCACGATCTTCGGGCTGGGCATCATGCCCTATATCTCCGCTTCCATCATCTTCCAGCTTCTGGTCACGGTGGTTCCGGCGCTGGAGAAACTGCAGCGGGAGGGCGAGTCCGGACGCAAGAAGATCCAGGAGTACACGCGATACGCGACGGTGCTCCTGTGTGTGATTCAGGCCATCATCTGGCTGAAGTTCCTGCGCTCCGGAACCGGGCAGCAGAGCTTCATCTACGCGGATTTCCGCGACAGCCCGTTCTACCTGCTGGTCGCGGTGACGGCGCTCACAACCGGCACCATTTTTCTGATGTGGCTGGGCGAGCAGATCGATGAATACGGCATCGGCAACGGGATTTCGCTGATCATCATGGCCGGAATTCTCGCGAACATGCCGATGGCCGTGATGTACGTGCTGCAGACCGCCGACCTTCGCGTGACCGCGGCGGGGGCGGGCGCGATGGGGCCGCAGAAGATCCTGTTCCTGATTGTGGCGTTTGTGGCGGTGGTGGCGGGCGCGATCCTGATCACGCAGGGGCAGCGCCGGATTCCGATCCAGCAGGCCAAGCAGACGCGAGGGCGTCGGGTGTACGGCGGCCAGCGGCAGTACCTGCCGTTGCGGGTGAACCACGGGGGCGTGATGCCGATCATCTTCGCCAGCTCGCTGCTGATCTTCCCGCGGATGATCTTCGACTGGTTCAATAACGTCTGGTACGCGGGTGGTTTCTTCCACAAGCTGGGCATGTGGTTCAGCACGGGCAGTTACGTGTACGTGGTCAGCTACGTGGCGCTCGTGTATTTCTTCTCCTATTTCTGGACCACGGTGCAGTTTCAGCCCAAGGAGATGGCGAACAACCTGCGCGATTACGGCAGCTTTATCCCGGGCCTGCGCCCCGGCAAACGGACCGCCGACTACCTGGAGAAGGTTATGGGGCGGATCACGTACGTGGGGGCGGGGTTCCTGGCGCTGATCGCGATCATTCCAACCGTGGTGGCGGCCTGGCTCGAGATCCCGTTCTTCGTGTCCGCGTTCCTGGGCGGCACGGGACTGCTGATCGTGGTGAGCGTGGCGCTGGACCTGGTGCAGCGGATCGAGGCGAACCTGATCATGCGGAACTACCAGGGGTTCCTGG
>CAZBFW010000721.1:0-1464 GCA_964491135.1 uncultured Phycisphaeraceae bacterium
GATAATGAGCGGTGACTGGAGTTCAGACGTGTGCTCTTCCGATCTCTCCGGCCGGCCCTGTTGCTTCTGACCGGCCGGGCCGTCGGCGAGATCACCGAAATTCACATCGCCCTGGCCACGGTTGCGGAGATGATCCATGTGGCCACGCTGCTGCACGACGACGTGCTGGACCACGCGGACCTGCGCCGCCGTCGCCCGACCGTCAGCGCCTTGCACGGCAACGAGGCGGCCGTGCTGTTGGGAGACTACCTGGTGTCCCAGGCGTACCACCTGTGCAGCTCCGCCGCGGGGCGGCATGCGTCCTGCCGCATCGGGGCCACCACCACGACGGTCTGCGAAGGTGAGTTGATGCAGATTCACCATCGTGGCAACTGCGAGCTGACCGAGGCTGAATACTTCGACATCATCGACCGCAAGACCGCGGCGTTGACGGCCGTCTGTGGCGAGCTGGGCGCCCATTTCGCGGGTGGTTCAGAAGAGACGGTGCGGGCCATGACCGCCTTTGGCCGGCTGGTGGGCGTGGCGTTCCAGATCGTCGACGACGTGCTGGACATCGCCGGCACCGAGGCCGAGATGGGTAAGACGCTTGGCCGGGACCTGGACCTGGGCAAACCAACCCTGCCGGCCATTCACTGCCTGCGTCAGGGCGAGCCTGCGGTGGCCCGCCGGCTGGCGTCGGTGCTGGGCAACGGCTCACGCGCGCCGGCCGCCGACGTGCGAGACTGGCTGGACCAGTGCGGCAGCCTGGAATACGCAATGGGGCGAGCCGGTGAGTTTCTGGGGCAGGCCGTCGAGCATCTGGGCGTGCTGCGGCCGGGCCCGGCCCGCGACTCGCTGGCGGGTGTGGCGCATTTCATGGTGCACCGGCAGCGGTAGTGCCGGGGCTTCGGTTCCGCTCTCCACGTCGAAGACCGCCCAAGTTGACAGCATCCGTCTTCCGCGATTGAATACGGGTCTGGCCGCGCGCCGCTAGCTCAGTTGGTAGAGCAGCTGACTCTTAATCAGCGGGTCCGGGGTTCGAGTCCCTGGCGGCGCAGTTGTTCGCCGGCGTGCGTCACAGCTCACCGGCGTTTCTATTTGCCCTTTGCCCAATGACTTACAACCGCCCAGAGGGAAACGCACTCTGCTTGCGGCGCCTCCTACGGGGGTATCCGCACCGAGGGCAGAACGGACCGCAGGTCGTGCTTCCGGACGTGTGTGGCTCGGCCGACGGTCAGCACGGGACTGGAGTGCCCCCCTGGTCATTGTCTGTTGCAGCGAGAATCGCGTGCAGCAACCGTACTGCAGAGTGAACCGGAAACTCGAACTCCAGGTCCGGTCGTGCTTACTCATGACTTGCGCGCCGTGCAGAGGGGCGCGGGGGCTTGGTGGAAAAACCAGGCAGATCAGGACCGTTTTGCAATCGTTTTGCCGCACTCCGGGCACACGCCGCTCACGTTGCCGGTAAGGTCATATCCACACGTC
>CAZBFW010000721.1:1474-2643 GCA_964491135.1 uncultured Phycisphaeraceae bacterium
CAATGCCCCTTCGGCGGGCGGCGGTCGCGATACCAGAGGATGGCGGTGGGGATGGCAAGCACGCCGAACACAGGCCATAACGGCATGAAAACGGTCACTGCCTTGGCGATGGGGGCGGGTCCGGGAGCGCGATCAGGGACGAAACGTAATGTGTCCAACCTCGGCCACTGGAACCAGCTCTGCAGAGCCGGCAGGGAATCCTGGGGCCCAACCCCGAGTCTGCTGTGCACCCGCGCCGAACCCGCTTGATCGTAGTAGACTCCCAAATAGTGCAGACCTCCCGGCCAGACATCAAGAAGGTGTTCCTCGGCCCCACCGTTGGTGAGCCACCACAACCACGGTGACCAGAACAAGCTCGACACCAACACGAGCACTGTTGCCACGCACCCCACAAGCCCCACCCACTTCAGAATCCGCCTTGTCCGGGAGCGTCGCTTCATGTCGCTTGACCACATTCCGGGCACCTGGGCTCGGGCAGCCCCGAGAGATTGTATCCACAATGCACGCACTGGTTGTGTTTCCGGCGACGCCAGCGACGAAGCGGGCCACGGATGAAGGCGACGACGGGGTAGATGGAGAACATCACGAGCAAGACCCAAAGCGGTATTCTCAATACTGTGATCCTACAGTACGGACGACCGACCGCAGCGCCACGTTTGAGCGCCGCATGGAATTCCGTCCCGAGGACGACAGTCTCCATGTCAACATGCCACGGGGCAGCGTCGTAATAAGCGAAGCCAGCGAAACGGAGATCCGTTCTGGGTGTTTGCTTGGCCACAAGAGAATCACGAGCAAAGTGCAGGGTTCGGTCAAACAGGGCGAGTTCATACGTCGTCTGTCCCCCTCCTAACGCCTCGAGGTCAGGCCCAACCAGATTGACGAGCTTTCCATCGCTCACAGCGCCACCGATAAGCGCCGTGAGCGCCACGACGAACATCCCGATGATGATCCCTTTGCGAATCACGTCGGTTCACCACATTCTGGGCAGACACCGGACAGGTTGCCCGTGAGATTGTACCCGCAGCGCTGGCAGTGGCCGCGTGGGGGTTTCCGGTCACGCCACCACAGTAGGGCCGTCGGAAAGGCGAGCAGGACGAAGGGAATACAGAGAGGAATCCACACATGGTCCCACCAGGGGCAACCATAGGTGGGTAGGCAGATCCCGAAGC
>CAZBFW010000722.1:0-2640 GCA_964491135.1 uncultured Phycisphaeraceae bacterium
ATTGCGATGTGCCACTGCTCTTGAGCAGTGCCCCTCCCCCCTGTGCCACTGCTCTTTCGCAGTGCCGATTCTCGGCCCTCCGCCCCAGACCCGTTCACGGGGCTTCCCAGCCGCAGGCGGGCTCGTAGACCGGGCGTTTACGGCCGGTTGACGTGCCCCCCATCTCTCCCCCCAGCCCGTTTCAACGGGCTTTCGGCCTGCGTCGCCCCGACGGCCGCCCGAGCGAGGCTCGTTCCGGCTGGGTCCACGGCCAAACATGGCACGACGAGCCCGAGCCTTCGAGCGCTGCCTTCCCCCAGCCTCGAAGAGGCGTAAGGGTGTAGTCCCGGCGCGCCGGGACGTAAGCCGCTGGATCGCCGTGTCCCAGACAGCGTGAGCCCCAACGGGGCGACACTCTGTGACACTCCCGAGTTGTCGCGTCTCCATCGAACCCCGGCCGTGCGGGAACCCACCGCCAACACCCGTTCCGCACTCTCGTTGTCGTCGTATCCCGGCACCACCGGGTCCGGCGGGCTGGCCTGCGAATCCACGTCGATGCTCGTATACTCGTTGACCCCGTTGACCGTCCGCGCCTCCCAGGTCACCACGTTGTTCAGCCGCCGCGTGAACTGCAGCCAGTTGCCCCGCGAGTCCATCATGTCGCTCAGGAACCACTCCTGCAGGCTTGGCGGCGTGGGGTATACACGATGGGACAAATCGCAACATTCCATCGCGGCACTCACGGATGTCACGTAACCGGGGTTGCCCTACGATCCGCTTTTCGGAGTCCCATGTTCCCACATTTTCAAATGGAGCTTCTCGATATGCCAAGCCGCACGTGGATCCTCGCCGTCGCGATTGTCTTTGGCAGTGGGCTGATCGGACTGGCAATCATGGTTCAGCGCAGCGGATCGGGCATCGTCAGGGCATCGCGTTTCGAACTAGTGGATCCCGCCGGATCCCGCTGCAGCCACCCTCCCAGCCGTGGGCTGCAGCTGCGGAATAGGAAGTGGTACAGGCCCATCGTCGCATCGAACCGCTGGGCGGTCCAGCTCCACGGGTTGCCGAAGCGGGACCAGCCGCGGAACGTCTGCGTGGCCGGGTCCTCGATGTACGTCTGGCCGTACGGGTCGTACGTGTACCGCTCCACCAGCGCGCCGGCCGCGTTCGTCAGGCCGACCACGCTGCCCAGCGCATCGTGGATGTAGTGCAGCACCTCGGCCGTCGTGGGGGACGCAACGTCCCCCGCCGCCGTCCAGTCGATCAGCGCCACCGGTTCGGGAAACGATTCCCCATGCACGAACCAGCGCAGCGCGGTCCCGGCGAACTCGCACTTGGGCCGGCTTCAGCCGACCGGCCAGTGCCCTCATCTTCAGATGGGGGGAGGCCGAAACCTTCATCACTCCAATTATTCTCCCTTTCCCGCGCGAGCCGGCTTCAAGAGAGAAGGAAAGACGAGGGACTCACCTTCCCTCGGCTCAAGCCGAGGGCACTGTCCGGCCGGCTGGAAACCGGCCGCGGCACCCAGCGTGGACGATCAAGCCACGGCCGGAATACTTCGGACACTTACCGGCTTTGTGAGTGCCATACTATGTCACCCCCATTCCCGACTTCCTCCGGCCAACCATCCTCCCCACTCTCTTCGTACTGCAAGCGTACGATGTCTTCCCGGCCCGCGCAGATTCCCACGAAGGCACCGGCGCGAGCTCGTCCTCCTCCGTCGCTTCGTGGCTCCGTCGCGGAGCCTGCCCGCCGCGGCGGGTCGCTTGGGTTGCGGGCGCAGCCCGCGCTGCGCCTTCGTGCCTCCGTGCCTTCCTTCCTGTTTTTGCTTCTTGTCTTTTGTTTTCTGCTTTCCCCTGTCCCTTCGCTTTCCGCCTTGATCGCCGCTCAGGGCAGGGGCAGGATGGTGCTGTCGCTGTCGCGGGGGCCGGCCTGGGAGACGGGCAGCGTCACGGTGAAAGTGGTGCCCTCGCCGACCGTGCTGTCCACCTCGATGCGGCCGCGCATCTCGTCCACGATCTTCTTGGCGGCGGCCAGGCCCAGGCCGGTGCCGCCGTGGCCCTTGGTGGAGTGGAAGGCGTCGAAGATGGCCGGCAGCTCGGCGGCGGCGATGCCGCTGCCGTTGTCGCTGACGATCAGGGTCATCCGGTTGTCGCGCTGGCTGTACGAGGATTTGATGTTCACCCGGCCGCCCTCGTTCGGGCAGGCGTCGATGGCATTGGTCACGATGTTCAGCAGCACGTGGTGGAGCCCTTCGGCGTCGATGGGCAGGGCGGGCATCTCCTCCAGGTCGGTCAGCAGCATCACCTGCTTTTCGTCGGCGGTATGCTGCGTCAGGCTCACCACGTCCTCGATGATCTTGTTGAGCTGGGCGACCTGCACCCCGGCCTTGCGATCCTTGCTGAACGTGAGCATGTTCGTGGTCAGCCGAAGGGTGCGGTCCACGTTGTGGCGCAGAATCTTCCAGCCCTGGGCCACGTGCCCCATCTTCTCGCGGCGCAGGCCCATTTCGATCAGGTCCGCCCCGTTGCCCAGCCCCTGGGCGATGTTGCGGATGTAGTGCGAGAGGTAGGCCACCGTCTCGCCCACGGCCGCCATGCGCTCGTGCTGCATGCGCGATTCGAGCAGCCGGATGTTCTCGATGGCCATGCCGGCCAGCCG
>CAZBFW010000723.1:0-2639 GCA_964491135.1 uncultured Phycisphaeraceae bacterium
TCCCGCGGGCGGGTCGGCAGTGTACCCGCCCGGGGCCCGCCGGTCATTCCCACCGCGGGTGGAAGGGCGCCGGCCTTGTTACCGGCCCGTTACTTTGCCGGTTTGCGGGGTGGTGGTACGATGCAGCAAGCGCGTAATCGTCTTTTCACAGGGCTTCCATTCGCCGGATCGTCATGCGGTCGGCTGGGGCGGCCCTGGATCACAAGCGTACAGGAGGAGCGTTCCATGTTCACCAAGCAGGTTCTGGCGGTGTGGTTGTGCGCGGGCGGGCTGGCGATGGCCCAGACGGAGGGCGAGCGGGTCGTTGTGGCGCAATCTTCGGGACAGACGGCTGTTGCGCCGGACGACACGCAGGGCTTGACCCCCGAGTCTGTCACAGGGGCGCCCAAGATATACACGGCCGAGCCGGAAGTGGACCTCGGCACCATTCGGGAAGGCGAGAGTCACACGGCCAAGTTTCGGGTGGAAAACCGCGGCGACCAGGACCTCAAGATCGGCGATGTCCGCTCCAGTTGCGGCTGCACGACCGTGAAGCTGACGGAAGAGCAGAAGACCGTCCCGCCGGGCGGGTCCGTCGAGATCGAGGCGAAGTTCAACTCTAAGGGCAAGACCGGCAATCAGCGGTACTCCGTGACCATCAACAGCAACGACCCCGCGCGCAAGACACTCCGCCTGACGTTACGGGCCTTTGTCGAGACGTTGGTGAACGTCAAGCCGGGCCCCGTGCTGAACGCACAGAACGTTCGGCCGGGGGATGCCATTCCCCAGCCGATTGACCTGATCCCCGGCGCCGGCGAAACGACGCTGCAGATGGAGTCCATCCTGATCAGCGCCGGCGGCTTGAGTTACACCCAGGAGCCGGTCACGGAAGGCGATCGAACGGGCGTCCGGCTGCGCTTCGCGGTGGAGGACACGGCGCCCACCGGCGCTCTGAACGGGATCGTCACGGTGGACGTGAAAGTGGGCGGGCAAGTGTCCAAACAAACGATTCGCGTGTTTGGACGTGTACAGGGCGACGTGGATTTTGCCCCTGCGGTGATCCAGGCGATTCAGCCCGCTCCGCGCGGAACCCGGCTGCGAGCAGTCACGGTGCGCTCCACGACGGACAAGCCGTTGCGGATTCTGAGTGCGGATGCGGGATCACACATCGACGTGGAGTTGACCCGGCCGCCCGGCCCGAGCGATGTTTACCAGATCGTTCCCGTCATTTCCCAATCGGCCCCGGACGGCCCCCTGGGCGCCTTGCTCCGCATCTTTACGGACAAAACGACCCAGCCGGTCATCGACATCCCGATTTTTGTGAATGTGTCTCCGCGGGTTCAGGTCTCGCCGCCGTGCGTGGTGCTGCGCACCGGCGATGACGCCGAGGCCGGCTCCCGGCGGATTCACCTTTCCACGGATCGCGGGGCCCCATTGACCGTCACCACAGCCACGAGCGATCAGGCCTTCGTGACGGTCGAGATTGTGGAGGATCCCGCCGCACCGGCCGGCCGCAAGGCCGTCGAGATCCGGCTGAACGGGGAAGTGCCGGTCGGTACACACGAAGCGGTGGTCACGGTCGGCACGGATGTAAAAGAGGCTGAGTCGATCCGGGTTCCGGTGACGATCGTGAAGGGCGAGGCGACGGAATCAGCCGCCTCTGCCGCGCCGCAACCGCGGCCCGGCGCCTGATGGTCGTTCTCTGGAGACCAGACGTGAAAGGCACGGGCCGGCGGCTCCGGCCGGTCCATGCCCTCTTGTTGCGCCGGCGGTTTGCCTGCACAATGCTCGTCCTGGAAGACACGGGATCGCTCATCCGGGAGCCAACGCTATGACGGAGTCGAAGTCGGAAACCGCCGCCCCCCCTCGTATCAACTGGCAGGACCCGAATGTTCCTGCCGGCAATGCTCCGCCGATGTCCCGCTGGCCGCTGATCGCCGGGTTCGTTGTGCTGGGTCTCTGGTTGGTGTTCCTGATAGCGATGGCCGTCTTCCGCGTCGTCAGCACCAGGTAGTCCGCCTTCCGGCGTCCCGATGGCCATCGGGGTTGTTGCCGGCCTGCCCGTGCATCGACTGGAACCACCGGAATCGTCGGAGGGATCTTTACCGGCGCCGGCTTCAGGTTGCCCGATCCGGTATCGGTTCGCCCCTCGAGAATGCCCGCACGCATCGAATCGCATGCCGCACGTCGAACGTGATGCAGTGTACCGCGGGGGTGAACAGCAGAACCACGGCGGTGGCAAGCAGAATCCCGTAGCCCAGCGATATCGCCATGGGCACCAGGAAGACGGACTGCACCGCCGTCTCGAAAATCATCGGGGCCAGGCCGATGAACGTCGTGAGTGAGGTCAGCAGGATCGGCCGGATCCGCCGCAGCGAAGCCAGTTCCACCGCCCGTTGCCAGGTCATCCCCGCCTGGCGATGCTCGTTCATCGACACGGTCAGGACCAGCGCCCCGTTCACCACCACGCCGCATACCGCGATCAGCCCGAACACGCTGATGATACTCAGGTCGTAGCCCATCAGCACGTGACCGATGAGCGCGCCCCCTGTCCAGAACTGTATGCACAGAACGACCACGAAACCCTGTAAATAGATGCGATACAGAACGGCCAGCGAGCAGTAGATCGACATTATGGCCAGCCACAGGCACCGGAAAAG
>CAZBFW010000724.1:0-2638 GCA_964491135.1 uncultured Phycisphaeraceae bacterium
CTCCACCCTATCCTACACTCTTTCCCTACACGACGCTCTTCCGATCTTGTTCGTCAACATGCTCGTGCGAGGCATGCAGTGGGGCGAGGCGGCCTACACGTCGCTTCCGGTGCTGAGCTGGCAGCACGTGGTGCTGGGTGACCCGCTGGGATGGATCGGCATTCTCGGTGACCTGGACACGGACCGTGACGCGGACCTGGCCGATTACACGCTGTTCAGCGGCTGCCTGCGAGGACCGGATTTCACCAGCCCGCCCGCCGGCTGCCCGGCCGCCCTCTTCGGGGAAGCCGACCTCGATGGGGACGAGGACGTGGACCTGGCGGACTACGCGGCATTTCAGCGGGCGCTCGATCTGTTCTGACGAACGTCACTCGGGTGGCGTGGCAGGCAGCACGCCCACGTCGCGCAGCGCCTGCACGATGACGTCCGCGTATCGTCGGGCACCCTTCGGGTTGTTGTGGCCGACGGAGGCGTAGAGGCACGGCAGGAGTTCCGGCCTGGCATCCGGCTCGGCGCAGGCCTCGATGCGATACTCCAGAAGCGGGTCCTCAGGAAACACCGGTACGGGAACATCCATGGCGTCTTCCAGCTCCGGCCTGCTCACCAGGCCCCAGAGGAAGGGATCCGGCGCGAAGACGGCATTCCGGGGTCCGAAGCCCGGATCGGCGAACACGATCGGAGGATGGTCCGCAGAGGCATCACCGACCGTCGCGACGGCGCGCTGCAGGCTTTGCCGTGCCACGGCATCGAACACCGCGGAGTTCTGGACCACCGATGCAATGCCCAGCCGCAGCTCGTCCAGATCCTCCTGGGGGACCTCCGCCGAGAGGGCCAGCGCCTCCAGTTGGGAAACGTCGGTCTCGGCGCTGACAAACTGAAAATAGCCGGTCACCACGATCACTGCGTTCGGAGCCCGCTCCCGCACGAGCCGCAGGAGAGTGATCATCTCGGTTTCGCAGACGTCACGGGTGAGGTCCGCCAGCGCGTTGCTGTCCACGTCAATCGACAGCAACGTGGTGAAGACCCCGACATCGTTGATGCAGCCGTCCATCAGAACCAGGTCGAGGGTCTCGGGAGACTCGAGTTCCTGGGCCTGTACCGTAATGGAGGTGAACGCCTTGGGCACTTCGCCGTCGCAATCACTCGTACATGTTCCATCGTCGGGCTGGGGAACAATGCGCGCGCCGGAGATGGCACGGATTTGCCGGACGACGTGCAGGCCGGTTTCCTCCGTAATGGTCCGGGCAACCCGCGTCGTGAACTTGTCGTCCTCCAGCAGTCCGTTTCCCCACATCATGGAATCGCCGATCACCGCCATGTAGAAGTAACCCGGCGTCAGCCGCAGATTGGCCGGAAACAGCGGTGCCCCGCTGCCGGACCCGGTCTCCACGAACACGTCGAGGCGGGCCTGCCGCAGAAGACCGGCCGGGAGAAGCACGCCGAATCGCGTGCCGTCGCCGCCCTCGGCGCCATCCAGCGGGGCCGGCCAGAACACGCCCGCGCCCGCCTGCAATCGCTGCCGCACGGCGGGATGCAAATCTGCGGACTTGATCTGCGGTTGCAGCCGACCCGGATCCGCGACCGCGGCGCGCTCAAGCGCCACAACGGCCCCGGTCCCTTCGTGGACCAGGCGCATCTGCACGCGAGCCACATCCGACGCCACCAAATGCGCGTAGAAGCCGACCACCTGGCCCTCGTCCCGGCCCGCTGGGTCCAGGTTGCCCCGAAACTGAGGGCTGTATATGGGTTCCGAGCCGACCTGCGGGTTGCTCAGCCCCTCGGTTCCAACCACGAACACTCGATCAAGCGAACTGACCCTCGGAGGGAGTATCGGCGTCTCTTCGGAGCGGCATCCCAGAGTCGCCCCGATGGCCGCCACGACGATCCCTGTCAGCAAGAAACGAGTCATGGCTTCTCCGGCAGACGGGCACAGCGTGGACGTCCTCCGCCCGTACCACCCGAACAGGATACCCCCTGCCCGCCGGGCTGTCCAAACGGCGGCTTGGAAGACGTCCGACGGGGGCTGCCTGTACAATCTTGTCACGACCCAGGGCCGGGCATGCGTCGGCAACAAGAGCGACAGTAGACTATGCCCCGTTTCAGCGACGCCGACATGCCGGGTGGGCCGGCGAGGCGGTTGTGAAGGAGGACCATGTCATGTTTCGGATCACATGCATTGGAGTGCTTGCGGGTGTGCTGCTCTGGGCGACCGGGTGCGAGCCGTCACGGCCACTGACGCAGGCAGGCCCGGGCCCACAGGCCGTGACGGAGAAGCCACCGGTTCCGCCAACGGAGCCGAAACCCGCGCCGGCGGCCCCCGTCGCCTCCGGGCAGGCGTATGATTCCGTGCCGCTCATTCCGCGGCGTGTGCTGTTCGGAAACCCGGATCGGCTCAATCCGCAATTGAGCCCGGACGGATCGAAGCTCGGGTTTGTGGCGCCCGTGGACAACGTATTGAACGTCTGGGTGGGGCCATCGGACGATCCGTCATCGGCCCGGCCGGTCACGAAGGACACGCACCGTGGGATCCGCTCGTTCTTCTTCCCGCACACCAACCAGCATCTGGTCTACATCCAGGACAGGGATGGAGAAGATCGGAAGAGCGTCGTGTAGGGAAAGAGTGTAGGATAGGGTGTAG
>CAZBFW010000725.1:0-2632 GCA_964491135.1 uncultured Phycisphaeraceae bacterium
GATGGAATCTCGTGACTGGAGTTCAGACGTGTGCTCTTCCGATCTGCTCGTCGCCCAGAAGCAGGGCGACCTCGGCCAGCAGGGCCTTGAGCGTGGCGTCCTGGGGGAAGTCCGCGCTGCGGGCCTGGAGGACCTCCTGGGCCAGCCAGGGCCGGCCGATGGCGACCAGGCATTCCACTTCCGAGGCCACGTAGTCTGCTTGGGTCGGGTCGCGTTCGCTGGCACGCTGGTAGTACGTGAGCGCGCATTCGAGATCCTGCCGGCGTTCAGCGACGACGCCCTGCATGTAGAGCACTTCGGGGTGTTCAGTCTCGATGGCGGCGGCGTCGTTAATGGCGGCGGCGGCCGCGAGGATCTGTCCGGTTTCGAGCAGGGCCTGGGTGAGCAGGATTCGCGGCGCGATCATCCGGGGGTCCAGGGCGACGGCCTCGCCTGCTTCCTGGATACAGTTCTCCATGCGGCCGGCGCGGAAGTGCTGGTCGGCGAGTTGGAGCTTGACGCCGGCGCGGATGCGGTCCCAGCGCTGCTGGGCCTGGGCCTTCGCCTCGTCGTGGGTGGTCTGCGAGCAGCCGGTGAGGGCGCCGGCGATCAGCATCGAGAGCACGGCCGCGGCGACGGTCGCGAATCCTGCGGCCCGGGGTGCGGCAGCGGTCGTGGTCATGGCTGATCCTCCGTGGCGTTCTCATCCGGCAGGTCGCTCACCAGGTCGGGCGAGGCGGGGTCCGGGTCGCGTTCGAAGGGCGGGGCCGGCCGGTCGTAGTTCGGCGCGGGCATGCCCCGTTCCTCGGCGATGAGGCGGTGGATGAATGAGCGTGTGCGGCTGCCTTCGTCGTTCCAGTCGCGCCGGTTGAGAATCTTCTCCTTGAGAAGGATGGCGTCGTAGAAGCGGGGGCTGTTGTGCAGGGCCATGCCGACGTCCCAGAGGGCGTCCTTGTCCTCTCCGGCGGCGTAGTGTTCGAGGGCCTTGTGATAGTGGTACTGGGCCAGCTTTTCACGGCCGGTCCACTGGATGCCGCGCCGCGTGCCGACCCGAATGCGCTCGATGGCGTCCAGCTCCTGCTCACCGGCTTCCGCGTAGGCGTCATCCTGGATGATGTGCACGGTCAGCAGGATGATGACCTCCTCGCGGTCCGTGGTGTCGCGCCGGGACTGGAAGAGAGGCGCGATGATGGGAATGTCGCCGAGCACCGGGATCTGGCCGCGTGAATCGCGAGTCGATTCGCGGAACAGGCCGCCGATCAGGATGGTCTGCCCGTCCCGGATCATGACGTTGGTCGTGACCTCGGTGGTTTCCTTCTGGGGCTGATTGCCCACCACTTCACCGCGGCTGTCTTCCGGGTGCAGCTCCATGCGGACCCAGCCGTCGTCGCCGATGAAGGGCCGGAAGATCAGTCGGGTGCCGGTCTCCAGCATCTGGGTGGTCTGCTGGGACGTGGTTTCCGTCGTGATGACGATGGGATAGCCGTCCTGCCGTCCGACGATCACCTCGCCGCGCTGCTTGTTGAGTGCGAGCACCTTGGGATTGGCGATGACGGTGGTGTCGGCGATGCCCTCGAGTGCCCGGACGAAGATGCCCACGTGGTCCTTGATGACGCCGAGGGTCATGCCGCCGGGCGGGACGGCACCGGTGAAATCGGTGACGACGCGGCTGTTGAAGTTCTCGAATCGGTTCTGGGGCAGATCGCCGACGGTCAGGTTCGTGACGCCGACGGACTGGGAGCCGAGCAACTCGAGGTCTACGCCGCCTGTGACGGTGAAGTCGATGCCCAGGGCGTTATCCTCGCTCAACTGGGCGCGGAGGATGGTGGCCTCGATGAGCACCTGTTTCGGACGCACGTCAATCTGGCGGAGGACCTCGGCGATGCGGGTGATCCGGGCGGGGCGGTCGTACACGATCAGCAGGTCGTGCGCCGCGTGCGCGTTGCCGCCGGCCTCTTCGGCGGAAGAGGCCACGCCGATCTCCGACTCCGGTGAGACGGTGATGGAGCCTTCCGTGCTGAGCAGGGGGGCCAGCAGCGTCTGGGCGTCCGCGGCGCGGATGTGATTCAGCGTGAACACGCGCGTTTCCAGCGGCGTTTCTGCCGCGCTGAGCTCGGCGAGCTGGTCGTTGGTATACACGTACACGAAGTTGCCGGCCACGCGGTATCCCGCGTTGTTGGACAGGAGCACCGCGTCCAACGCTTCTTCCAGAGTGACGTTGAAGAGGTTGGCCGTGACGGAGCCCTGGACGGCCGGCGTGGCCACGATGTTGCGCCGGCTTTGCACCGAGAGCATCCGCAGCACGGTGGCCAGCGGCACGTTGTCCACGTGCATCTGGACCGTGCCCTGGTCGGTCACCTGCACAATGTTCCCGTTGAGCGGTGATTCAGTCGGCGTCGGCTCCTGGGCGCCCGCGACGCCGGAAACGATGCCCGAAAGGAATCCAAGCAGTATGAAATACGGCCAGCGTTTCACGAACCCGTCATCCCTTCGCTTCATCAAGCCTGCCTCGCAGCGAACACACAACGGTGACCGCGGCGCGTGTCTGCTAGTGCCCCGCCGGTAGCGCGGGCTGAGGCGCCGGACCCCGGGGCACGCCCGGTAACGGCGTACCGTTCTTATCGGAACCTTCGAGGGTGACTTTAATTGTCTG
>CAZBFW010000726.1:0-2629 GCA_964491135.1 uncultured Phycisphaeraceae bacterium
GATAATGAGCGGTGACTGGAGTTCAGACGTGTGCTCTTCCGATCTGCCAGGACCGCCGTGGCTGCCTGGGCCAGGGACACCCCCGTCCGGTCCGCCTCGCCAGTCACGTCCTGCAGGGCGCGGGCGCAGTCTTCGATCGCTCCGCCATGGGAGCGATTGATGGCCAGCACGCCGGCCGCCACGCAGGCGTTCAGCGGGGCACTCGTGGAGGCCGCGTTTCGCGCCCCCACCACGGAGGGCGGCGTCGGGCCGTGATCGATGGACGACACCAGGATGGCGGTCATCAGCCGGCCGACCTTCTCGTCCGGCAGTTCGCCCCTCAGCAGCAGATAGAGGGCCTGGCCGAAATCCACCCGACCCATCAATTCGTCGATCCGGTATCCGCGCAGCCGCACTTCATTCGGCGCGATGTACGTGATTGCGGTTTTCCAGGTGCTCGCGGTCATGATGAATCCCCGCACATTCAGGAATGGCGATGGTGACTGGTCACCGATCCCGGTCCTCTTCTTCTTCCATCTCTTCCAGTTCCCGCTCCAGCCGGGAAGTGCCTCCGGATTTCTGCCTGCCGATCTCGCGTTGAATCACCGCCTCATCCTGCAGCTCCTTGCGGAGTTCCTTGCGACGGCGGGAATGCCCATCAGACCGAAAAAGCTGGATGAAGGCGCGCAGCCACCACATGGCGAATCCTCCGCACCGCTGTCCGGTGCCTTAACCGGCCGGCTGCGGCGTCAGGGCGCGATACCGGCCATGGGCTGGTCGTGCACGGGGATGACCACATTGTAGTAGTCCAGCAGGGTCCCCTTGGACCGCTCCAGCTCCACCATGGCGATGTTGTATTCCACCACCGACCGCAGCAGGTCGTTTCGCGTGACGGCCAGCGAGCGGATGGCCGACAGCTCGTTGCTGATCTGCAGGTAGTCGTTGGTCTCGGCGCGCACGCGGATGGAATCCACGCGGGCCTCGCTGGCGTCGGCCGAATGCAGGTTCGGCTCAATGAGGTTCTGCTGCGTGATTACCTCGCGGACGCGCACGTTCACGTCCAGCAGCACCTGCTCGAAGGCGGATTTCAGGGCCGCGATGGCCTGGCCCTGCTGAAGCTGGGCCCGCCGCTCGGCCGCCCGTCGTGCCCGGTTGCCCACGGGGATCTCAAACTCCACGCCGACGAAGTATTCGTGGAAGTCGTTCTTGGTGACCTCGCTGAACGCGTTGTGCGCACTGAGTCCCAGCCCGTCCACCGCATACTGGAACAGCAGGTCAAGCTTCGGCATGACCTGGTTCTTCGCCGCCCCGACCAGAATGCGGGACGAGTGGATGCGCAGCTTGGCCTGTGCGATCTCCTGCCGATGGTCCAGCGCCGCCTGCGCCTCGGCCAGCCGATCCAGAATGATCGGATCCAGCAGGGGTACGTCCGTGGGGATGATCTCCACGTCATCCGCAAGGTCCAGGGCCGGGTCGTTCACCAGGGCGATCAGGTTGTCTTCCGCATTGCGGATCTCGTTGCAGATGCGGATGAAGTCCGCCTTCGCCGATTCCAGCTGGGCCCGGGTCTCATTGATCTGCACGGGAATCGCGTCGAATTCCTTCCGCTGCTCCAGCTTCCGGTACAACAGCTCGAACGTGGCCAGCATGCGGGCCTGAACCCCCAGGATGCGCCGGGCCTGGTACAGCCGCCAGTAGGCCGTCTCCACGTCCAACAGCGTGGTCTGCACCTGTCGAGCGAATTCATGGTCGCTGATCCGCTTGTCATTCTTGGCCACCAGAATCTGGGTCCGATTGTAGTCGACCCCGAACCCGCGAAGCAGCGCCTGGCGGAACTCCACCGCAAACTGGCTCTCGTAGACCGGGTTGATCGTCTGAAACTGGAAGTCGTTGGACTGCCGCTGCAGGTTCAGGCTCGTCTGCACCTGCATGCCGCCTGGCAGGAGTTGCCGCAGTCCGCTTTCCATCAGGAGGGCTTCCACGTTGGAGCCCTGCAGCGCCGACGCCACCGGGACGTTCTGTTCGTTGCTGTTGAGAGTGGCAAAGAAGGTGGCGTCAAACGCCGCCTCCGCCTCGACGATCCGGGTCTGCTCGATGGCCGGCGCGTAGCTCTGCACCCGAATGGCGTAGCTGTTCGCGAGCGCCCGATGCAGAACGGCCTGACGGGTCACCTCAACTCGTCGCGGTCGATCCACCGCCCGCAGTAGCTCCAGGAGTCGGACCTGAAAGTTCCGCGCCTCGCGGATTTCCGATTCCTGCCGCCGCCCCTCGCGGACGTCCGCCTCCCACTCGGCAATCTTGGCCTCGGTCACCGCCGCGAACTCCTTCGGGTCCGGCAGGTGCCAGACGATTCGCTGCGGCTCGAACCCCGTCGTCGAAACCAGGTCGCCGACGGGCATGGCCGTCGTCGGCAGGGCCGGCTCGCGACTCAGCGCCTCGACCGCCGGGTCGAGAACCGGTTCTTCCGGCTGCATCTGGGCCGCGGCGGGCGCCAAAGCAATCACCATTCCGGAAATCGCCACCCACAGACCGAGGGCTCTGCGTATTCGTGACATGGTACTCGCCAATCCCTTTCGTTCGGGAAAACGATACCCTCGGCACGAACAGATCGGAAGAGCACACGTCTGAACTCCAGTCACGAGATTCCATC
>CAZBFW010000727.1:0-2629 GCA_964491135.1 uncultured Phycisphaeraceae bacterium
CAGCAGCGTTTTTCCGGTGCCGGCCTTGCCCATGATGGTGACCAGCTTGACGTCGTCGGCGAGCAGGGCGTCGAGGGCGTAGAACTGCTCCTTGTTGCGGGGCAGAATGCCGCAGACGCCCTCTTCAAAGCGGTCGAGCGCCTTGAGCCGCGGCTCCGTGCCCAGCCGCCGGGCCAGCAGGGTGCCTTTGGAGCCGTCGGCGGGCCTGACCAGAGCGTATTGGTTGGGGCTCAGGTCCACCCCGTCCGGCAGCGGAAGGCCTCTCTGGCCGCGCAGCCTGTCCACGTCCGCGGCCGCCAGCTCGAGTTCCGTGTGGCCGGTGTAGAGGTCTGACAGGAAGACCCGGTCCGACTCGTAGTCCTGGGCCCGCAGGCCCATGGCATCTGCCCGGATGCGGAGGTTGATGTCCTTCGTCACGATGATGACGGGAAGCTGCGGCTGCTGGCGCTGGATGTCCCGGGCGATGCGGAGAATGTGGTTGTCGGCCTTCTCGCCGCTGGAGCTGAGCGGGTCGTTCGGGTCGCAGAGCACGCGCAGCTCGATGCCGTTGTCCAGGTGGACGCCTTCCGCCAGGCTCGAGCCGTTCCGCAGGCTGTCCAGCAGGCGGGAGACCTGCCGGGCGTTCTGGCCGCGTTCGCTCTGCTCGTGCTTGAAGCGGTCCACCTCCTGAATGACGTCAATGGGAATGATGACCTGGTTGTCCTCGAAACGCATGAGGGACGCCGGGTCGTGCAGCAGGACGTTGGTATCCAGAACGTACACCTTGCGCATGGCGGCACCAGTATAGCGAACGCAGGAGCATGGAAAAAGGGGCCGGAAGCCGGGTCCTTCGTCCGGCAGCGGCGGCAGAGCGTTGAAGGAAGGCGCAGCCTACGGAGGGCTTCCCTCGTTACGCCGGTGCTGCTTCAGGAATTCGTAGAGCGCGTCGTAGCAGGGGGCCAGCTCCGGCCGGGTGGCCATTTCGTGGACGGCGCGCAGGCCCTGGTAGCAGGATACGGGGGTCTGTCGCCAGCCCGGGTGCTCCGTCGACACGACTTCCAGGTACTCCAGCCAGCGCTGGCGCATGGCTTCGTCCTTGACCAGGGCCTCGTCACACTCCAGCTCCACGCCGGCCCCCACGGACGCCGCGCCGCGCACGATCTTCACGAGGTCCTCCCGCTGCTTCTTCCAGCGCGCGAAGAAGTAGTTCGGCTGGATCATCAGGTAATCCACCCGCGCCTGGGCCGGGGCGGTCATCAGGTCCCGCACGACGGGCAGCCGATCCTGACCGTAGGGGCTGTAGGGAATCCAGGTCAGCGTGAGCGGCCGACCGTCCACCTTCAGCGAGTGTACGAAGCGGGCCGTGTCCTGGATGAGGGCGACGTCGGTGCGGAGCGACTCATCCGGCACGTCCTCCGCCGTGCGCAGGTTTGCGTGCCCCTCGTTGAACCAGTAGAAGCCGAGCAGCCGCAGGTGGCCGAAGCGGGCGGCTTCCCAGCGCTGCAGAGCCTCGCGGATGTACCACCGGACGGCCTGCCGGCGGCCCTCGTCGTCACGACGGAAGTCCCACTTCGGCCCGTCCGGCGCGTCGGACCAGTTCGCGATCCGCACGTCCGGGTAGGGCAGCGTCAGCACGACGTTCACCCGCACCGGCCGGCCGAGCTCGCGTTCCAGACTTGCGGCGGCGGTTTCCAGCGCGTTCAGTTGCAGGTTCGGGGCGAACAGCCGGTCCATGCACTCGCGCCAGTCGGTTTCCGAGGTGGGCTCGTGCCCGGCCGAGGTCTCGAACAGTCGCCCGCGCGAACTCGTGCGATACATCCATAGCACGGTGTCGAACAACGTGTCCACCGGCCGCTCTTTCTCCGTGCCCCGATCGACGTGGTAGGCCAGGTAATGGCGGAGCCGGTCCGCCGGCCAGTCTCGCGGGCCGTTTGCGTCAAAGCCGTAGTACAGCAGCACCATGCGAGGTTGGCCCGCGGGCGCGGAGATCTCGCCGCTCGGAGCGGACGCAGGGGCCTGGGCCCAAGTGGAAAAGCCGTCGGCCAGCCCAACGACTATCGCGAACGTGATGGCTGCCATTCTCGCCATGGATACACCTCCTTCATCGAGTGATCGCGCATCAGGGCGGCTTGCCTCGCTCTGGATCGAGTTGATCCGGCGCGTCCGATGCCGCGTGATGGACCGCCCCGCGCCGGTCGCCACTCATTGGCCGCCTTGCTTGCCAAGGACGAATATGTTCCAGTGACCCACGCGACGCAAGCCTGGAAAACAAGAAGGGCCGCCCGAATGGAGCGGCCCGCTTGCCAAGGCAGGTTCCCAGATGGGCTAGAGCCGTTTCCGCAAGAGAGCAAGGCCGCCCCAAGCGAGCAGGGCCAGAGTGGCCGGCTCGGGCGTGGGCGTCTCTTTCAGTGTGAAAACGGTGGATCCCGTCGAGAGGACGTTGATCACCAAGTTGCCGTCCAGGGCACCATCGCCAGGGAACCAGAGAGCGCCGTTGGCAACCACAGCGTTGGAACCGCCCGGCCCCAGGCCAAACCCGTCGACCCGGAACTGCCGGTTGTCCGGACTGAACGCCTGGTTGCTCAGCGGCGTGGTGTCGAATATGAAGCCCGAACCGGACTCAAACCAGGCGTCCGGCCCGTCCAACAGG
>CAZBFW010000728.1:0-2622 GCA_964491135.1 uncultured Phycisphaeraceae bacterium
TGCTCAAGGCAACCGGCAACTACAGCGATGCCGATCTGGACAAGCCCTTCATCGCGATCGCCAACAGCTACGTGGACATCGTTCCAGGCCACGCGCACCTCGACAAAGTGGGCCAGTTCATCAAGGAATGCGTCCGCGAGGCCGGGGGTGTGCCGTTCGTCTTCAACACGATCGGAGTGGACGACGGCGTCGCGATGGGCCACCGCGGCATGAAGTTCTCTTTGCCTTCCCGCGAGATCATCGCGGATGCGGTGGAGACCATGGTCGAAGCTCACTGCTTTGACGGTTTGCTCTGCATCCCCAACTGCGACAAGATCATCCCCGGCATGCTCATGGCGGCTGCCCGGTGCAACATCCCCACCCTGTTCGTCTCCGGCGGCCCCATGGAAGCGGGGCGGACCGCGGACGGCAGGAAGGTGGATCTGATCTCCGCCTTCACGGCCGTCGCCGGTCATGCCAGGGGCGACGTCTCCGAGGTCCAACTGCTCGACATCGAGAACAACGCCTGTCCGACGTGCGGGTCGTGCAGCGGTCTGTTCACTGCCAACAGCATGAACTGCCTGTGCGAGGCCCTGGGCATGGCGCTGCCCGGAAACGGCACCGTTCTGGCGACCAGCGCCGATCGGATCGAGTTGTACCGCCAGGCCGCCCGCCGCATCGTGGACCTGGTGCGTGAGGATCTCAAAGCCCGCGACGTGCTGACCCTGCCCGCGTTTGACAACGCGATGGTCCTGGACATGGCCATGGGCGGATCCACCAATACGGTGCTGCACATTCCGGCCGTTGCCCATGAGGCCGGGATCACCTACGACCTGGCCCGCATCAATGACCTGTCCCAACGAACGCCGACTCTCTGCAAAATCGCGCCGTCGCCCGGCAAGAACGGCCGGATGTATCACATGGAGGACCTCCAGGCCGCCGGCGGCATCATGACCCTCATGGGAGAACTCGCACGCGGGACCGTGGGGCTCATCAACGGAAGCTGTCGCACCGTCACCGGCCGGACGCTGGCCGAGAACATGGCCGCGCACGACATTCGCGCCGTGGGCCAGTCCGTCCAGGCGAAGGGCCTTGCCTCTGCCGGTCGTATCGACCCATCGGCGACGGACTGGGCGGATCAGATTCGGGCGGCCGCGCTGCGTCGCAAGCCGCTGGATGCGGTTGAAGATCACGAGGGCCCGCTCGTGCTGGCCGCCATCGCGGAGGGCGCGTTCGATCCGTACGACTGCGTTCGTACCGTGGAGAACGCCTACTCCCCGGAAGGGGGGCTCGCCATCCTCTACGGCAACCTCGCCCCGGACGGGTCCGTAGTCAAAACCGCGGGCGTGGACCCGAACATGCTGGTCCACAGCGGACCGGCCGTCATCTTCGAGTCACAGGAGGCGGCCTGTGAGGGCATCCTGGCTGGCCGGGTGAAGGCCGGCGACGTGGTGGTGATTCGCAATGAAGGCCCCAGAGGCGGCCCCGGCATGCAGGAAATGCTCGCACCCACCAGCTACATCAAGGGCGCCGGACTGGGCGACACGTGCGCTCTGATCACGGACGGGCGGTTCTCCGGTGGCACGGCCGGCGCCTGCATCGGGCACATCTCCCCGGAAGCCGCGGCCGGTGGTCCGATCGGCCTGTTGGAAAACGGAGACATCATCGAGATCGACATTCCCCGGCGCCGGCTGGACGTCCGGCTCACCGACGGCGACCTGGCCCAGCGCCGCGCCCGGTACAAGCCGCCGGAGCGCAAACTCACCGGCTATCTGGCGAAATACGCATCCATGGTGACTTCCGCGACCACGGGTGCCGTGCTCAGGTACTGATCGCAGCGGCGGTGCGCAGGCATGCGGAACGCCTACTCACCCGAAGAATCGGTCGAGATTTGCTGCAGGAGTGCTTCGACCGCTTCCTGAATGTCGACCCGCAGAACGATTGCATATCCACGGCATTGGGCACTCTCGGGATGGCCGGACACGGCGACGTTCAAGCCGATCAGATCTCCTTCGATATTCAAAAGCGCGCCGCCGCTGAACCCCGGTTCGATCCGCGTCGTGCTTTCCATGAGGTGTTCGTACAGCCGCGTGCGCTGTCGATCGAGTGCCCTTTGCAGCGAAACCTCCATATGCGTGATCACGCCGTGCCGCACCGGGTCAGACTCACGGAAGCTGGGCCCGCCTATCGCTACCACCAGATCGCCCCGTTGCGGCTCCTGGTCGGCCATGCGCAACGCGGGCAGGTCGCCCGCGTTGATCTTCAGAATGGCCAGATCCAGAAGCGGGTGCACGGCTGTACGAATCACCGGATGCGACGTGCCGTCATCCATCGAGACCGTGATGACGTGCGCATTTCGGATGACGTGCTCGTTTGTGAGAATCAGGCCGTTGGAGCCGATAACCACGCCGCTTCCGGTGGAAGGGCGGGCGGCGTCGCGCGCTGCACCGTGCGCGGGGGCCGTCGTGGCGAGCCGGGCGGTCCTCACGTGAATGTCCACCACGGCGGGCAGGGCCTGCATGGCGGCCACCCGGGCCTGCAGACTATCGGACGGGTCGGATGTCCATGCGTTCAGGAGGTCGGCGTCCGCAGCGAGATCGGCGTCCGCCGCGCGGCCGGAGAGACGTTGCGGCCAGGGGCTGG
>CAZBFW010000729.1:0-2611 GCA_964491135.1 uncultured Phycisphaeraceae bacterium
ATGGAAATCGCCGGCAAAGTTCTCAAAATGCGACGCGACGGACACCACCTGATCGAATTGATCGGCGGACGGAAAGTGCATCCCAACTGGGGGCTGCCCGGCGGCGTCAGTCGCGGCATCAACGAGGAACAACGCAAGGAGATCGAGGCCCTTGGCCGCGATGCAATCGAATTCGCGAAGTTCTCGCTCCAGCTCTTCAACAACATCGTGCTGGGAAACCGCGACTACGTGCAACTGATTACGAGTGAGGGCTACACGCACCGCACCTACAACATGGGCACCGTGGACGCGAACAACTGCGTGAATTTCTACGACGGCCCGATTCGCGTCGTCGGTCCCGGCGGCCGGGAGCACGCCAAGTACGACGCCAAGCACTATCGCGATTACATCGCGGAGCATGTCGAGCCGTGGTCCTTCCTGAAGTTCCCGTTCCTCAAGAAGATCGGCTGGAAGGGCTTCGTCGACGGCGAGGACTCCGGCTTGTACAAGGCGACCCCGCTTTCCCGGCTGAACGCCGCCGACGGCATGGCCACGCCACTGGCGCAAAAGGAATACGAGCGGATGTACGAGACGCTCGGCGGCAAGCCCGTGCACCACACACTGGCCACTCATTGGGCAAGGTTGATTGAACTGCTCTACGCGGCGGAGCGGTGGGTCGAACTGGCCACGGACCCGGAGATCACGGGCACGGAGTACCGGGTGCTGCCGACCGCCGAGCCCGACGAAGGCGTCGGCTGTGTCGAAGCCCCACGCGGCACACTGACGCATCACTACTGGACCGATGAGCGCGGCGTGCTCACACGCGTGAATCTCATTGTCGGCACGACGAACAACTACGCCCCGATCAACCTCTCCGTCAAGACGGCGGCCCAAACACTGATCCGCAAGGGGACGACGGTCACCGAGGGGCTGTTGAACAAGATCGAGATGGCGTTTCGCGCGTACGATCCGTGCTTCGGCTGCGCAACCCACCACGTGCCCGGCCAGATGCCGCTCACGGTCGTCCTGAGGGCCCCTGACGGGCGGATCCTCCAGACCATCAGCCGCGACGGCGAGCATGGCAGTCAATCATCCAAGCGAGGGCCCCGTGTCGACCGCAACGCCAGTTCCGACCTGCACGACCCGGCCTGAGCCGGGATCCCCTGCCACGGAATCGCTGCGAACCATCGTGGTGGGCCTGGGCAATCCGTTGCTGACCGATGATGCTGTCGGACTGCATGTCCTCAACCGAGTGAGGCCGGCGCTGTCCGGCCGGCCGGGCCTGGAACTGACGGAGAACTACTGGGGCGGTCTGCGTCTCATGGAGCGACTGATCGGCTATCATCGCGCCGTCATTATTGACGCGCAGTGCAGTGGCGCTCCCCCCGGAACCGTCAGCGTCCTTGACGCGGATGCGCTGCCGACCCGGCACGGCAACTCCGCGCATGACGCCGACCTGCGGACCGCCCTGGAATTCGGCCGGCGTGCCGGCGCTGAGCTACCCACGCCCGGCAACGTTCGCGTTGTCGCAATCGAAGCCGCGGAAGTGAACACCTTCGGCGAGGAGTGCACGTCCGCGGTGGCGGCCGGCATTCCCCGCGCTGCTGAAGTCGTGCTGACACTGCTGAACGAGTGGAGGTAACATCATGGTTTCGATCGAGATACTGCGATCGCTCCCGTATTTCGCCGGCGTCGGCACGGAGAGCCTCCGGGCGGTGGCGGCGATCACGGAGGAACGCGATCTGGCTGCAGGCGAGCCCCTGTTCAGGGAGGGCGATCCGGCCCAGGCCCTGTTCATCCTCCGCGCGGGCGAGGTCGACATCATCTACCAGCGCCCCGCCGACGAGGGACTCGTCGTCGACACCGTGATCGCGGGCGATCTGATCGGTTGGTCGTCGCTCGTCGAGCCGTATCGTTGCACAGCCACGGCGGTTCCGCGCGCGGCCGGCCGCGCCGTGAGAATTGACGCGGCCGGCATTCGCAAATTGTGTGAACAGGACCACACGTTGGGGTATCATCTGTTGAAGGAGCTGGCGGGAACGCTGAGTCGGCGCCTGCAGGGGGCGCTTGTTCAATTGGCGGCAAGCGGGTAAAAGACATCCGGAAGCGGGCTGTCATGAACGCACAGAGGCCGGCGCGAGTTCTGCTCATCGACGACGACCCGGACATCCATCTGGCCATCCGGATGATCCTCGAACCGCTCGGCCACACGGTCGCATGCTACCAGACCGGCCAGGCCGGGCTGGACGCCGTTCGGCGAGAACCGCCGGACCTGGTCATACTGGACATCATGCTCACGCACCCCTCCGAGGGCCTGCAGGTTGCCTGCGAGTTGCGGCGCGACAGCCTTCTGAAGAGCATTCCGCTCGTTCTCATGTCCGCGATCGGCCAGTCGATCGGCATGGAGTATGGCCGGGAGGTGTGTCCGGAGGTGATGTCGGCCGACATGTTTCTGGAGAAGCCCTTCGACGCCAAGACGCTCCGGGAGGCCGTGAGTTGGATTCTTGAGCAGCAGACGGGGCAACCGGATTCCTGATGCGCATCCCGCCGGTGAGGCTCGTTCGGTTGAGGCCGCGGCCGTGCTTGGCGCGGTGAGTGAACCCTGGAAGTGATCGAGGTCGTCAGGCAGGGC
>CAZBFW010000730.1:0-2610 GCA_964491135.1 uncultured Phycisphaeraceae bacterium
ACCGCGACGTCTACGGCTATGCCTGCATCCCCCCCAGTCCGTTCGCAATCAAGGATTGGGAACGCTACGACGTCTCGCGGTACGTCGATCCCGGCTCTGTCAGCCCGGAGGACGGCCGTCGAACGGTCCCCGCCAACCGCCACGACATCCGTCACGGGACCATCGCGAAGGACCTGGACGCCCTCGTGGGTAGCCGGAGCGTGGAGCGAGCCATCTTCCTATTCCACACGCCGCCGCACGACACAAACCTGGACCGGGCCGCTCTGGATGATCGGACGGTCGACCACGTGCCCGTGGACGTGCACGTCGGCAGCGTCGCGGTGCATCGGTTCATCGAGCAGCGCCGGCCCTGGATCAGCCTTCATGGACATGTTCACGAATCCGCGCGGCTGACCGGGCATTGGCGCCAACAGATCGGCGGCACATGGTGCTTCTCTGCCGCCCATGACGGCCCGGAACTGGCGCTGGTGCGCTTTGATCCGGATGATCCGGGATCGGCGACGCGAAGCTTACTGTAGAGGGCTCGGTACGGCAGGCGTCCGGCTCCCTAAGAAACATCCTTGCCCAAAGGCAGCGGTCGTGCGGCATCCGTAACCGCCCCGATCTTGGCTGCATAGCTCGTCCGGTTGGCGATGTCTTCGTCGGTCACGAAGTGCACGTCCAGCAACCCGTCTGTCTTGTAGCCCGACCGGAGGTAGTTCAGCTCGCTGAGGCACAGACTCCAGCCCCGGAACCAGCGTTCCAGCGCCTCACGTTGCTGTGGCGTCCCTCGGAAGTGGACGAGCAGGTCGATGTCGCTGGCCGGCCCCGCCGTCGCGTTCTTGGTGCTCCCGAAGACGAACAGCCCGCGCACGCCGTACTCCGCCGGATCAAGCCGTGCTGCAATGCGTTCGGCCATTCGCAGCCGCCACCGCCAGTCCTGCCCGCTGGGCGCCTCGACCGGGCGTTCGCCATTCTCGTGGGGGGCGGCGGGCGTGCTGGGCGTCGTGAAGCAGCCCAGGGCCTGATCCAGCTCGGCGTTCATCAGCACGCGCAGCACCTGGCCGCCGGTGGATTTCGGCACGTCGATAACGCGAATCGTGTCCGCCAGGTAGGCATAGTCCGGCGCGAGATCAGCCAGAATGTTCGCCGAATTCAGCAGAAACGCCTCGTTGAACGCGACATCCGCTTCATCGGGATAGAGCGGCAGATACCAGATGGACGCCTCCACGAGGTCCTGGAAGAAGTGCGTGCCGAACGACAGATCCGGCGTGTAGTCTCCCCTTTTGCGGGCAACCTCGATCAGCATGGCCGTGTTGTTAATCGCCGAGTACGTCACGCGTACGCCCAGCTTGATATCGCCCCGGCTGCCCCAGCGCCCGGGCCCGATGAGGATGAACTGCCGCTTGGGCAGCAACTTGTTCAACAGGCCCACAGCCCGTCCGACCGCAGCCAGATCATCGAGACTGCCAAGCCGGCCGTACGCATCCGGGTCGACGTACACGATGTGCGTGATCTCCGGCACCACGGCATTGCTCACGTAGCGATTGGCCGTGAACAACACGCGTTCGGCCGGCACGTCCCGGGGAATGGCCGTCGGGCGGCAATGCTTGCCCGGCGTCTGGGCGCGACACTGAAGCAGGTAAATGTCTTTGCCATCGGAGGCGAACTCGATGTCCACCGGGCTGCGGATTTCTTCCTGGAGGAGGTTCAGCAGCGCGTGCATCTGCTTGAGGAACGGCGTGCGCGTGAGCAGGCCTTCAAAGGTCACGACCAGGTCGTCTCGCTCGAAGTCGACCTGTCCCAGCATGGGCTGGCGCAGCCGACCGTGGTCAAACTGGGAAATAACCTGCTCCGCACGGGGCAGCTCCCCTCCGCATTCCCGCAGAAAGTCTTCGACCGGGACCGTCTCGAACGCGTTCGTTTCCAGGTTGATGGCGTCCAGGTATCGCGGTGCATAGCGTACGGTTTCCTCGGGCGTGCTGTTGGCGCGCAGCCCCGGCTGGCCCGGTGAAACCAGAATTGGATAGTCGTCGCCGAGCCGGTCCACCGCGCGGGTGCCCATCCCCGGCACCAGGCGGATCAGCCCGTCCTCCCGCTTGATCCGCGGCGACCAGCGGTATTCGTTGTAGCTGAAGGCCACACCTGCAAAGGCGGGCAGGAAGTATTTCCCGACCCGGGTTCCCACGACCTCCTGGATCATGATGCCCATGCCCTCCTGGAAGTCCAGGAGGTTCCGCTCCGCCCGGTACTCGATCGGGTCCGGGGCAAACGTGCTGGCGTAGATCTCCGCAATGGCGTCCAGAAGCGCATGCATCCGTTGCTGCTTCTTTCCCTGGTTCGCCAGGAACAGGCTCTTGTACTTGCCGGAGAACGCCGCTCCAAACCGGTCCTCCAGCAGGCTGGAGCTTCGGACGATGAGCGGCCGGCGACCGAAGTCGTCCAGGGCCAGCGACAGCCCCTTCAGAATGTCCGACGAGAAATGGGAATGCTTGAACACCTGCACGATGTCCGAATACTCCTGCCGAACCTGGTCGACGTCCTTGTACTTCTGCGAGAAGACGTCCTCCAGGTGATTGCAGTAGACGAAGTTGTGCATGCCGTCCGACGTGATGTACCACGTCTTGGGCG
>CAZBFW010000731.1:0-2607 GCA_964491135.1 uncultured Phycisphaeraceae bacterium
ACCGCCTGGGAAAAACGGAGCCGTCGCCAGCGTCGGTGGTCGCACGAATCGAGGCCGGCCCAGTGCAACCTGGGCAAAGGGGCCCGATGCCCTTCGGTCCCCCGAGCGACCACCGGAAGCCTCCTTCGCCCCTCTCACACTTGTTCTTCCGCCGAACCAAACCGCTCCGGAATGGGAGATTCGAACTCACGAGGGGAGCAGCAACGATACGCCAAATCCCAGGCGTTGAAAAACGCCCGCCGGCCGGAGCGCCCCCGTCCGGCCTGCGCTTGAGCCCTGTGGCCCGGCCGCACCCGCAGGGAGCGGTGCCCGGCCCGGTGAGACTACATCCGGAGGATCGAGGAAAGATGCGTACCCATTACGTGGCAATTGGTGCGGTTTTGGTGATTGGGATCGGATGCGGCCTGGTCAGCGGGCAGCCGACATTTGTTCCTCTGCCGGCGCCGGTCGGCAGCGGCTACGGTCTCGCCCAGGGCGTGTCGGCCGACGGCACGAAGGTGGCCGGCACGTGCTGTGACTGCGTCGGCTATTCGTATCAGTACGCCACCCAGTGGACCGTCTGCGGCGGAACGGTCACGGGCCAGGCCCTGAGCGACCCGTACACACAGGAGACCTTCGCCGAGGCGATTTCGGATGACGGAACCACGGTGGTCGGCGCCGTGGCCTTTCCCGACGGGTTCTATATCCCCTGCCGATGGGTCAACGGCACCCGCCAGAACCTGGACCTGGAACCGGAGGGTGGCAATTGGGGATACGGCCAGGGCGTGTCCGCGGACGGCAGCGTGGTCGTGGGCATGAACGGGATGATGTACGTCAGCTACGGCTTCAGCTGGCAGAACAACGTCTTGTCACCCATCGAAGGCACATTTCGTGCGACGGATGTGTCGGGCGACGGCGGCATCGTCATCGGCATGGGCGGCGTCTGGTGCAACGGATTCTACTGGACGCCGGCCGACGGCCTGATGCCGATCGGAACGCTCCCCGGGGGGTTGAATGTCGATCCGTGGGCGATCTCCTCGGACGGCACGGTGATTGTCGGGGAGGCGGGCACGGCTGATTTCTACTCGCACCCGTTCCTCTATCGATTCTCGACGGGTCAGCTACAGGATCTGCTGGCCGGCGTCACAGGTGCCGGCTCGGCGTATGGAGTATCCGACCGCGGAGAGGTGGTGGTGGGCAGCATGCCCGGCGCCGACGGATGGCCCCGCGCAACCCGGTGGACCGCCACAACGGGCATGCGCGACCTGAACGAACTGTACGATGACGCGATTCCGGAGGGCTGGGTTCTGCGCGAGGCGCGGGATGTGTCGCCGGACGGCCGGTTCATCGTCGGCGGAGGCGTTAATCCGGACGGGCAGGATGAGGCCTGGATGCTGATTCTGCCGGACGTCTGCGATGCCGCCGACCTGGACGCTGACGGCGAGGTGGGCGTGTCGGACTACCTGCTGCTGGAGGGGTGCCTCGGCGGTCCCTCGGGCGACACACGCTCCGGATGCCTCACCGGCGACCTTGACCTGGACTTCGACGTCGATCTCGAAGACTTCGCGGCCTTGCAGCGGTGCGCCAGGGCGTCGAGCGAGGACATCCAGGCACGCTGACAGGAATGGTGCGCCAGGGCTCGCCCTGCCGACTGGCGACAGGGCGTCGAGCGCGACGACTCACTACGTAGCATCGCCGCCGTTTCTACGACGGCCTTCGCGGCGATCATCGTCCTTCTTCCCCAGGCATCACCGCGATTCCTTGCCGGTAACTGTTCACCGTCGCGTGCGAATTGAAACGGGGACGCAGCTGGTTTTTGGTCACAATCGCCCGTCCTCAGATTCGTTCCGGCTGGCTTGCTCTCTGGTCGGCTTCAGCCGACCGGCCAGTGCCGCCACCTTCAGGTGGGGGTGGCCGGGAACCCTCATCACTCCCCTTCTTCAACCCCTTGTGCGCGAGCCGGCTTCAGCCGGCTTCTCGGGCGCGCTCCGTGGGTCACATTCGCAGAAAAAAGCCGGCTGAAGCCGGCTGCCAGAGGCAAGAAAGGACGAGCGGCCCGCCTTCCCTCGGCTGAAGCCGAGGGCACTGTCCGGCCGGCTGAAGCCGGCCACGGCTCCCATCCCCGGGCCGTCTGCCTCCCAGAAATGTTAGTGACAGAAATTCGGCACCTGCACTCGTAATGCCGCGGGCGTCAAAACAAGCTGCGTCCCCGTTTCGAAACCCGTGATGTCCCGTCTTTCCCCTCGGGGTCATGCGCAGGCGGGCCTACTTCACGCCGGCTTCTTCGAGAAGTTCGACGACCCGCGTATGGCCCCCCTCTCTCGCGATGCTCAAGGGCGTGTAATCTCTCCCACCAATGACCACTCCAGCATTGGTATCGGCCTGAGCCGCCAGCAGCAAGCGGACGACTTCGGTACGACCGGCTGCCGAGGCTATGAACAGCGGGGTCACGCCATTCCTGGTGTTTTGCACATCGACCTGGGCGCCTTTCTCCAGCAGGAGCTTGACGACCTCCGCGTGGCCGTTCTGCGACGCCATCCACAAGGCGGTTGTGCCGGTGTCGGTCTTCTTCGCATCGACCTGGGCGCCTTTTTCCAGCAGGAGCTTGACGACCTCCGCATGGCCATT
>CAZBFW010000732.1:0-2604 GCA_964491135.1 uncultured Phycisphaeraceae bacterium
TGTGGTTTGCGGAGGTGTGCAATTGTCGGCCGACTGGTCGTCAGGCGGCCCGCGCCGCCGACGCAGCCGGGCGATCGCAAGGAACAGCACGAAACACGCACCGAGTCCGATCAGAGGAACGTTGCGGCTGAGCCAGGATTCGGGCATGGGGCACAACACGCCGGCTATCTGCGATTCGGTGCCGTCCGCGAAACGCACGCGCATCACCGCGGCCCTCTCCACCGCCCCCGCCGGCGCCACCCGCAGGCCGAACGTCTCCGAGCGGCCCGGCGTGAGCCCCCGGTTCGGGGCCTTGGCCGTGTACATCAGCTTCCCTACGCGCCCGCCGCCGCCGGCGCCGACCTGCTCCGTCATCTCCAGCTTCCAGCCGGGCACCTCCGTGGGCAGGTCGCCGTTGTAGTGCGGGAACTCGATGTACATGACGGCCTGCGCCGTGCTGTTGTACACCGTCCAGGTGTACGAATGGCCGTCCTCGCTCGATCCGCCTTCGACGGACACCGCGGGGCCCGCGCCGAGACAGGCGCACAGTACGCCTATGAATGCGAAAGGGAACGACATGATCCGCCTCGCAAAACGCCCGCAATCCGGCGGTAATCCGCCGGCCGCCTCGCGTCACGCGGCATTATGGTTCCTCAGAGAGACTCTGTACAGGGGAACGAAGTGGTCATCGCAGGGCTCAGCAACCCGCCAGACCCGAGGGTCGCGTTCGCATCCGGATTTCACGGATGGTCTGGCGGATTCCCTCCATGCGTGGGTGAATCCGCAGGGCTCGATGATAACAGTCCAGCGCGTCCTCGAACCGGCCAAGCTGGGCGAAGCAGTGCCCCATGCCCGCCATGGCTCCGAAGTGATATGGATTCAGCAGTAGCGCACGCCTGCAATCGCAGATCGAGCGGCAATAGTCGCCCAGAAAGTAGTGCGCAATGGCCCGTTGGTTCCAGGCTTCTGCGTATCCAGGTTCCACCGCCACCACCGCATCCAGTTCTGCCAGCGCTTCCGGCCAGCGCTCCGCCTGCAGATGCAGCATCGCCCGATACAGATCCGACCGCACCGCTGTCGGGCCGGAGGCGAACCACAGCCGCCACAAGGCCTGCTCTGCCGCGTCCACCACCCGCAGATCGTCGTGGTGCAGCAGACTCGCCAGCAATTCGCATTGACCGGCGGCGCCCGTGCCCTCCGCGTCGTCGGCATGGGGCTGCATATCCCGTTTCGACGTCAGCCACCCCGCCTCGGACGAATCGCCCGGCTCCGCGCCGATCGAGCACGAACAAGATGAAGCGTTTGGTCCTGGAGCGTACGTATGGCACGTTTGGGCGGGCATGACAGTCGCGTTGAATACCGGAGGCCAAAGGGACAGAAGCAGTCCCGCAAACATGCAGACACTGGAATAACACTAGGACCGCATGCACCCGCAAGTCAACGCGTCACACACAAACGTGCACGCAGACCGACCTCACCACGCCGGCGCCGGGCAGCGGCGTCCGTGGGGCCACGCCCAATCGCAACCATAGCACATTCCGATAGTTACGTTGTCATCGTGGCGGGCCCGGACCCCCCTGGCTCCACCCATTGGCCGGGCTCGCTCCGTCAAGACACCACCGGCACTTCTCACGCCTGCTCCGTTTCGCGTCCCGCTGCAAAGGCCGGCGAATCACGAGATTGGGCGGACGACTCCGCGCCGGGCGAGCGGAATCCCCGGCCGGCCGAACAGCGCGTAACGGCGCGATGCCCACCCGCAAGACGAGCCGCGTCCCCGCTTCAATCTCTCCGTCACCGCTTCCGGGCGGCATAGTGCAGACGAGTCGCACCGAGTGCCAGCTTGATGTGGCGCGTCGGGTTATCCGGCGCACTCGTCGCCTGCAGGCGAGCCGATCATGGGCGAATCCAGAATCGATTCGTTTTGCGTCCGCGCGAACGCCGGGCACGTTGCGCGGGCCGGTCTTTCGATGATTTGATTCTTCATGACGCGTGTTGCGGCCCTCGGCTGACGGCGACTCACGAACGTGGAGTGTCCCGACGCGCCGGAGGATTGCGACCGAGACGGGTGCTTCGTGAACGACACACACGGGATTGACGACGGAGGCTCAAGAAAAGCAAACCCGGTGCTTCGTGTTTTTGACGAACGTGCGTCTTGTTGCAGCCGCCGTGCGTCACGCGGCTTGACTTCGCGGACTCCGGGTCTACGATTGATCCCAGAGGCTGGTTTCGGGCCGGCTTCAGTCGAAAACCAGGCACCGTCGACGAATGAAGGGATGCGGACCACGCGTCCGTTTCTCCGTGCGCCGCCGGCACGCCCATGCACAAAGGGAATTCCCAATGACCAGGAAGATCGCGCTGACAACATGGTGCATCGTAAGTGGCATTGCAGCCGCGGGCGCAACGCACGCGGCCGTGCCGGGGACGGTGGCGAGCTTCGACGTGGACGAAGATGGCTTTGTGGGCAGCACAATCGCGACCGTGCAGATTTACGTGCCCAACGGGGGCAACCCCGACGGACACGTGCAGATTCGCAAGGATCTCACGACGGGCTTCGACATCGGTACGCAGAACAGCGTGTGGCCGGAGTTCCTGGGGGATTATGCGGCGGCGGGCGTGACCGGCGGC
>CAZBFW010000733.1:0-2602 GCA_964491135.1 uncultured Phycisphaeraceae bacterium
GTGCGGCTGCGAACATTGGAGAGTCAGTTGGGGGAGGCCGAACGGGACGCCGCCGACATCCTCTTGCTGCGTGACAGTGATCTGGGTGAAATCGACCGTATCGTCAGCACGATGGCCGCACAGATCGGCAAGCTCGACAACGCGGCCGACCGCGTCGAGGCGAGCAAGCTGCGTGACGAGCTTACGACCGACCACCTCCCCAGACTGCGGGAAACGCTCAGCCAGGCGGAGGTCCTGGCGGACGAGGCGATCGCCCGGCTGGCGGAGGCGATCCAGGTTTGCCGGAAACATACGCGCCTGCTGACCGCCACCAGCGATGCGCTGTATTGGTCTCACATCCTCGCCCCGGGCGTGGGCTGGTTCAACGCCGACTTTGTCAAGCTGAGGGCGGAGTGGCGAACGCTCCCCGCTCTGTGGCGAAGCCCCCCACCAGAAGGGACGGACGCCCCTCGCCTGGCGAGCGTCCGAACACAGATCGCCGAATGGGTCGAAGGCTTGCCGTCCGCCCCCACCATAACCGTCCTGGCCGTCGCTCTGGCGGGCTCGATCCTCGCGTACGTCTATCGTCGCCGTGCCATTCCCTGGGCGGACGCCCGCGTCAAGCCCCTCATCGCCGCCATGAAAGAAAACCAGGCCGCTTTCGCCCCGCTCACGGAACGCTTGCTTCTCCAGGGTGCCTGGGTGGGCACGGGCATCGCGGTCTGGCTCGTGCCCGTGCTCGTTCTGCTGATCGCGGTGAAGTCGCTCCCCGCCGATACACTCGGAGCCATGCTGGCCACAACGGTCCTCTGGTACTTGTTCTGGGGCGGGCTCTGCCTGGCCCTGGTCCGCTTCGCGTTCGGGGGCGACAAATCGCGGTTCCGGATCGTGCCCTGCTCCAACGCGGTGGCCGCGTATTACCGGCGATGGCTGCGCGGACTGATCGGATTCGTGCTGCTGACCATGCCTTTCACCCTGTTTCTGGGCGTGGTCGACGCCCTTCCGGAACTTCGGCTGTACGCCATCGGGCTGATCCGCGGCATCGCGGCGCTGGGCGTTCTGCTTTTTCTTCGGAACCGGCAGACCGTGGTGCGCGTGGTCGGACGGATTCAGAATGCGCGATACCGACAGTTGTACTCGGTTCTCGTAGGGCTGTACCCGCTTGGCTTCCTGATCGTCCTGACCCTGTTCGTACTGCGCGTGGCCGGCTACGGCGCGCTGGCTGATTTCGTGATCGCGAGCCTGTGGCAGACGCTCGCGGCACTGCTGAGCGCCATGCTGCTGACCCGGGTCGTCCGGGAGGTGACGGGCAGGGTGGCCGAACCCCGCGAAGCCCGCGAGCCCTCGGCGTCCCCGGAGGCCGAGGATGACGACACCCAGGACGAGGGGTCCGAGGTGGCCGGACTCATCAATCGGCAGCAATTCGCGCGGGTGTTGAGTGTGCTGGCCCGCGGGATCATCCTTCTGGGAGCGGTGCTATGGATCGTCCGGGCCTGGGGGGTCAGCCCGTACCGCATCCAACGAATCCTCCGTTATTCCCTGCCGCTGGGCGGGAACAAGTACATCGCACTCAACCAGGTCATTCTCGCCGTCGGGGTGGTTGTGCTCAGCGTGTACGTATCACGGATCGTGCGGCGTCAGCTGTACAAGCGGGTCTTCCCCAGGTACCTGGCAAACGACCGCGGAGCGCAGGCAGCCGTCAGCTCCCTGGTTCACTACGCGATTGTACTGGTGGGGCTGTACTACGCCCTGCTCGCCGTCGGGGTGACCCTGGGCGCCGTGGTGGTCCTTCTGGGCGGCCTCGGGCTCGGCCTGGGGCTCGGGCTGCAGCCCCTGATCGTGAACTTCATCAGCGGCCTGCTCAGCTTCTTTGAGCGGCACATGAAGGTGGGCGACATTGTGCAGGTGGGCGGGCAGCTCGGCGAGGTCACGCGAATCAACATGCGCTCGACCACCATCAAGACGTTCGACAACATCGACATCGTCATTCCGAACGGGGACTTCATCAATTCGGCGGTGACGAACTGGACGCTGAATGACCGGCTGATCCGCGGCCAGGTCGACGTGGGTGTGGCGTACGGCAGCAACACCGATCAGGTTCGCGAGCTGCTGCTTCAGGCCGCCCGTGAAAACCCGAAAGTCCTGCCCGATCCGCCGCCGGCCGCCTGGTTCGTGGCCTTTGGTGACAGCAGCCTGAACTTCTCGCTGATGGCGTGGTTTGCCAACGCGGGTGATCGCTGGGCGGGCATGGCGGAGCTTCGCCATGAGATTGACCGGCTCTTCCGGCAGAACAAGATCGAAATCCCGTTCCCGCAGCGCACGCTCACGGTCGGCGGCAAGGGTGTGATCCCGATTCGCCTGGTCCGCGAAGAACCAAGTTCCCTGCCGGCGGAGTCTGCGGTTTCCCCGCCGACCCCAAGCAAACCCGGCGATGCGGAGGAAGGCGCACCCGGGCCCGGCTGAAGCAGACCCCCACGCGCTGGCCACCGGGTGCGGCCGGTGAAACGGCGGAATCGTTGCTCCAGGCGTTTCAGGCGAAGTCGACCGGATTCACCGTGTGAATCAGCACGGTGCCGGTGTTCAGGCGAGTGATCGCCCGGGGGCCGAACGCGACGATGATCAT
>CAZBFW010000734.1:0-2596 GCA_964491135.1 uncultured Phycisphaeraceae bacterium
GGGCGGGAAAGAAATGAAACGTGATCTACGCCGAACCGGCGCTACCGGACAATGAACGTCGGACGGCCGTCACCACGTCGGCCAGCGCGACGGTTTCCTGGGAGCGGGTGGACATGTCGCGCAGGACCGCGCTGCCGGACTTCAACTCCTCCGGAGCGAGGAACACCACCCGGCGGGCGGCGCGCCGGTCTGCGTACTTGAACAGGTTTTTCGGACCCTCCGCGCCCAGGGCAAGATCCACGCAGAGTCCCTCGCGCCGCAGGCCGCTCGCGACTTCCATCGCCTCCGGCCAATTCCCGGCGTCGAACACGCCCACGCAGACATCGACGCCCTGGTCGCCCGGCGGGGTGATGTTCTTCGCGTCCAGCACCTCGCGAATGACCACGTCGCCGAATCCGAACCCGACGGCCGGCAGCGGCGGCTCTCCCAGCGACTCAAACAATCGATCGTACCGACCCCCGCCGAGGATCGCCCGGAACTGCCGCCGGGCGTCAAACGCCTCGAACACGATGCCCGTGTAGTAGGCCAGCCCGCGTACGACCGCGATGTCAAATTCCAGGAACGGCGCCACGCCTGCCTTCTCGGCCAGCATGAAAAGCTGCCGCAATTCAGCCACGGCCGGCGAGTCTGCCGGCACCTGCCGGGCGGCGTCGTCCAGGCTGCCGACTTCGAAAATGCCCATGATCCGTGCGGCCAGATCGGCGGCGATTCCCGCGTCCCGGAGCATCTCCTCCAGAACCGCGTCCGCAACTTTGCCCCGCTTGTCCAGCACCATGAGCACGCCGAGCTGCTGATCTTGCGGCACGCCCAGCGCCGTCAGCATGGCGGCCACCAGCTTACGGCTGCCGATCCGGAGCGTGACGTCCTCGGCCGCCAGCCCCAGGGCCCGCAGGGCGTCGATGGCCGTCGCCATCACCTCCAGGTCGGCGGTGATGTCCGCCGCACCGATGATGTCGAGGTTCCACTGGAAGTGCTCGCGCTTGCGGCCCTTGCTCATCCGTTCGTACCGGAAGCACTGGGCGATGGTGAACCACTTGGCCGGCAGAACGATCTGGGTCCGCCGGGCGGCGACCAGGCGCACGAGGGAGGGCGTGACCTCCGGTCGCAGAGCGAGCTGGCGCCCGGATTTGTCTTCGAATGCGTAGATTTGATCGACGATCTCTTCGCCGGCCTTGCGGGTGAGCAGGTCCAGGTGCTCGACGACCGGCGCGTCGTATTGCTCAAAGCCGTGGCGGCGTGCCGTGGCCGTCCATGTGTCGAACAGCCACGTGCGCCAAGTCATGTCTTCGGGGTAGAAATCCCGCATGCCCCGGGGGGCCTGAAAACTCATCGCTGCGCCTCGATGCCCTGGGCTCCACATTCATCGCAGCCGTACGCCACGGCGGAGCAGGCGCTGTCGTACCACCCGCGCCCCGCGCCCCGCGCCCTGACCTCCGACCCCTGCCCCCGTCCTCCGGGATCACTTTCCCGCCATCGTCGTTCCCGTGCTCTTGAGGTCCGCGCACGCCTGCACGACGCGCTTCGCCATGCCCTGTTCGGCCGCCTTCAGGTAGCTCCGCGGGTCGTAGACTTTCTTGTTGCCCACCTCGCCGTCGATGCGCAGCACGCCGTCGTAGTTCTTCATCATATGGTCCACGATCGGCCGGGTGAACGTGTACTGCGTGTCGGTGTCGATGTTCATCTTCACCACGCCGTAGCGTATGGCCTCGTGAATGTCCTTGATGTCCGAGCCGGACCCGCCGTGGAACACCAGGTCAAACCGGGCCTCCTTGCCGAATTCCTTCTCCACCGCGGCCTGCCCGTCGCGCAGAATGCTCGGCTTGAGCACCACGTCGCCCGGCTTGTACACGCCGTGTACGTTGCCGAAGCATGCGGCAAACATGAACCGGGCGCCCGCCACACTGCGCATCTCCCGCGCCACCTGCAGCATGTCCTGCGGCGTCGTGTAGAGCTTCTCCGACTTCTCGTGGGCCACGCCGTCCTCCTCGCCGCCCACCACGCCGGCCTCGATTTCCAGGATGATCTCGTTCTCGTGGCACAGGGCCAGCAGCTCCTTGGCGATCCGAAGGTTCTCGGCCAGCGGCAGGTTCCCGCCGTCGAACATGTGCGAGCTGAACAGGTTCGGCTGGCCGGCCTTGCGCCGCTTCGTCGTCTCGGCGATCAGCGGCTTGACGAACTTGTCCAGCTTGTCCGACGTGCAGTGGTCGGTGTGCAGCGCGATGAGCACGTTGTACTTCTGGGCCATCAGGTGCACGTGCTGCGCGATGGACATGGCCCCCATCACCATGTTCTTCACCGCGGTGCCCGAGGCGTGCTCGCCGCCGCCCGTCGAAACCTGGATGATCCCGTCCGACTTGGCCTCCGCAAAGCCGGCCAGGGCCGCATTGGCGGTGTTGGTGGACGTGACGTTGATGGCCGGATAGGCGAATCCGCCCTTCCTGGCGTTGTCCAGCATCCGGCAATAGGTCTTGTAGTCGGCAACGGGCATTGGGATTCTCCTGCACAATACGGGGCGTTCCAAGGCGGCCGCGTCCGGCGGCTCCACGCCAAAGGCCGCGTATCATATCGCCTGCCCGGCGCGTTGGCCAGAACCCCC
>CAZBFW010000735.1:0-1091 GCA_964491135.1 uncultured Phycisphaeraceae bacterium
GATAATGAGCGGTGACTGGAGTTCAGACGTGTGCTCTTCCGATCTGCCCGCCAGCGACAGGAGGAACTGCATCCGACTGGACATGGATGAGTGGCGCCAGCTTCGTTCGTCGTGTGGAATGCCGTTCAGGACGGCCACCCGGTCCAGCGTGGCCACGAACGTACCCGCCGCCGTCGCGCATAGAGCGTCCGCGTTTCCCGACAGGCCGCCGGGGTGCCGCCCGCACGGAAGTTCACACCGGGCAACCAGCTGGGCCAGGCAGCGAACGCCATACAGATCGGCCTGCCGCTCGAACCGTCGTGAGATCCAGCCGAACCCGACGCCCCAGACCGCCAGCACGCCCAGGAAGCCGGACGTTTCTATGATTCCGTCGCTCAGGCGGATCAGCGGGGCGGCGGGGTCGGAGATCCGGATCAGAATCTCCACGAACCCCGAGACCAGCAGCATTCCACATATGGCAAACAGCAGAAAATAGGGGATATGGTGTAGTCGTACGTGGCCGGCCTCGTGGCCGAAGACGCCCACGATCTTCGGCTCGTCCAGCGAGTCCAGCAGGGCGTCCGAAAGCAGGATGTAACGAACTTGCGGGAATAAACCCATGACGGCGGCGTTGACCATCATGTGTCGGCTTCGCCAGACCAGGATTTCGCGGTAGCGCAGCCCGATCCGCCTGCACAGCTCCTCCAGCCGTCGCCGGAGCGGTCCGTCCGGAAGCGGCTCGGTCGACCAGATGTACCGCAACATCACGGGGGCCAGCACAAACACCAGCAAAGCGGCCAATCCCAGCACAAGCTGGCTGGCCCACGGCACGCGGAGCCAATGCATCAGCGTGTCCCGGCTACGCTCCGCCCAGCGGAACGCGACCAGGATCAAGGTCATGGGCACGGCGGCGATGAGAAGCTGATGCCGGATCTGGAACAGCAGGTATCCTCCCAGCGACCACACCGCCGGACGCGGAGCGCCCGGCGTCTCCATCTGCCGGACCCGCAGCGTCGCCTCCCGCACCGACCGGTCGACCGGATACGATGCAACCCACAGCAACACCAGGGACGCGAAGAACGGCAGCAGAATCACCACGTCGGCCAAGCCGG
>CAZBFW010000735.1:1101-2595 GCA_964491135.1 uncultured Phycisphaeraceae bacterium
ACGCCGGGCAGCCCGCGGATGAGTTCCGGCCACGTGGTCAGCCCGACGTCGGCCGCGAACGCGACGACAGTGGCGACCGAGAGCAGGAAACTGCACCAGTGATACCGATGCTGCATCCTTTGCGTACGATCGGCGCTCATTCCGTTTACACGGCGTACCCGCGCGGACATCCACGCTCCGGCCAGGAAGAAGAACGCCGGCTTGGCCAGCACGAAGGTCAGGCAGGTGCCGACGCGATCGAACCACGGCTCGGTGGGTCGGGCGTCGGGCCACCAGAAAAGCAGGAAGTAAGCTACGATTACGTGTAAGTACATTCTTGCCAACGAGTTAAAACGGATTCCGGCGGTGATTGACAGCTCGGCACCGTTCCGGAGACCGTTGCGGGACGATCGGGCGGGCGGCAATCCGCCTCTCGCCATCGCCCACGCCCGCGCGCCGGTGTAGAATACCCGCGACGGCGCGGAGGGGAAACGGGCGAGCCTGCCCGGGTCTTTTTTCCAGGAGAGCAATGCGATGAGAATTTCAGGACGATGGATGACGTTGGCGATGATGGCGTTTTTGGGCATGGTCTGGACAGGACCGGCCCGCGGACAGGAGACGCCGCCTGTGGCGGACGACGAGGCCGTGGAGTCGGATGACGTGGCGACCGACGTGGCGGAAGACGAGGATCCCGCCGCGGCTCAGGAGCAGACGCGAGTGGAGAAGGGCGAGAAGAAACCCGAGGTTGACCGGCGTCAGCAGGAGTTGGAGTACCTGACCGAGCTGCGTCGGGCGGTGACCAAGGAGATCCGACTCAGCGACGACCAGACGCGCGCGGTGATGGCACTGTTCAAGGCGCATACCGAGTTCGTCGAGACCTACGAAGCGAAGGAACCAGAGGCGGTCGTCGACCCGAAGGCGGCGGAGGCGGAGCGGGAGAAACTCCAGGAGGAGCTTCGCGAGGCCCGCCGGAACCGGGATCGGGATCGCGTGATGGAACTCATGGAGAAGATGCGGCAGAGCCAGCCCGGGGATGAGATCACGCGGGCGACGCGGCGGTTCCATCAGGAGGTGACGGAGGAGCTTGATCCCGACCAGCAGCAGCAGTTTCGCGAGATTGTCCGCCGGCTCTACAAGCAGCCGGAGGATCCGATGGAGGCTGCGCGGAATCGCATGCGCGGATTCCGAACGATGCGCCGGGTGCTGGATGAATTGGAGTTGAGTGAGGAGCAGAATGAGGCCGTCCGCACGGTGTTCCGCGAGAGCATGCAGTCGTTTGGCGAACCCGGTCGCGATCCTGAGCAGATGGTCAAAATGCAGGAAGAACTCAAGACGAAGCTGCTCGACATCCTGGACGACGAGCAGAAGGTCAAGTTCGAGGAGCGGATGAAGTACTACGAAGAGCATCCGGAGGCCGTGCCCGACATCGAGCGCCGCGGCAACCGGCCGACGGCGCCGCGACCGCGAGCCAGATCGGAAGAGCACACGTCTGAACTCCAGTCACCGCTCATTATC
>CAZBFW010000736.1:0-2588 GCA_964491135.1 uncultured Phycisphaeraceae bacterium
GTGATATCGGCCCGCCGTGGCGGTGAAACCCGACGTTCCACGGGTGGACGCGGACTCAGGGCACGAGGCGGAGGATACCGAAATGGCCGTTCGACACCACATCAAGGTCCTGGTCATCGACGATGACGCATCGGTGTGCAAGACACTGGGCCTGCTTCTGGCAGACCACGGGTATCGCCCACGGACGTTCACCGAAGCGGAGAAGGCGCTGGAGGCGGCTCAGGACGAGTCGTTCCAGATCGCCCTGGTCGACCTGCGCATGCCGGACATCGACGGCGTTCAGGTCGTGGAGCGCCTGCGCGACCTGGACGAGCGCATGAGCATCATTGTGATGACCGCATACCCCGATTTGGAGACGGCCACACAAACCATGCGTTTCGGCACCTGCGACTACATTCCCAAGCCGTTCAAGCAGGACGAACTGGTCGCGGCGATTGACCGCGCCTGCCAGCGGCTGGGGCTGATCTACACGAGCGAGGCGGAGCTGAACAAGCTGATCGGCAAGCGGATACGTGAAGAACGTCTCAGCCAGAACCTGACGTTGCGCCAATTGTCCGATCGCACGGACCTGACGACTTCGCAGCTTTCCCAGGTGGAGCTGGGCAAGAACGCGGCCTCCGTCTGGGCCCTGGCTCGCATCAGCAATGCCCTGGGGCTGCAGCTGTCATCCCTGCTGGCGGGGCTCTGACCGCGCCACTCTCGCTTCTGCCGTGCGCGCGGAGGCCCGATTCAGCGCCGGCCAAGGTGCAGAAATCGAGATGAAATCCTTCCGGCAGGAGTTGGAGTTTACCGTGCCCCAGCGGCGCGGGTTCCTCAACATCACGCCGCACGTGCAGGATGCCCTGCGGGCCAGCGGCGTGCGGGAGGGTCTGTGCCTGGTCAACGCCATGCACATCACCGCGAGCGTGTTCATCAACGATGACGAAGGCGGGCTGCACAACGACTACGAGAAGTGGCTGGAGCGGCTGGCCCCGCACGCCCCGATCGAGCAGTATCGTCACAATGATACCGGCGAGGACAACGCGGATGCTCACCTGAAGCGGCAGATCATGGGCCGCGAGGTCGTGGTGGCGATCACCGGCGGCCGGCTGGACTTCGGCCCGTGGGAGCAGATCTTCTACGGCGAGTTCGATGGCCGGCGACGCAAACGCGTGCTCGTCAAAATCATCGGTGAGTAGGGAACGGTAGAAAGCAAAAAACAAAAAACAAAAAGCGAAGGGCAAGAACAAGAACGGGACGGCCGGAGGGCGGGTTCGGGGGTCGGGGCGCGGGGACGGGTGGTGCAGAAAGCCGGAGGACAGGTCGGCTGGGGTGCTTGCCGGGTGAATCACCGCGGAACCGGGGCCGGATGGTGACATGGGTCGAGCGTTTCGCAAGCCGGGAACGCCGGCGGTGGCCGGGCCGTTGCTGGGGGCGCACATGTCGGTTGCGGGCGGGTTGCACCGGGCCTTTGACGCGGCCGAGGCCGTGGGGTGCACGTGCCTGCAGATCTTCGTGAAGAATCAGCGGCAGTGGACGGGCAAGCCGCTGACCGCGGATGACGTCCGCCTGTTTCGCGAGGCGGCGCGGCGCACGGCCGTCCGCCCGGTGCTCGCACACGCGACGTATCTGGTCAACCTGGCGGCCATCGACGAGGCCACCGCGCGGCGAAGCGAACGGACGCTTGTCGATGAACTGCTTCGCTGCGAGGCACTGGGCATCTCCGGCCTGGTTCTGCATCCGGGGTCGCACATGGGGGACGGGGTCGATGCCGGTATTCGACGCATCGTTCAGCGACTCGATGCGGTCCACTCGGCCACACGCGGCGGCCGAACGCGGATCCTCCTCGAAACCACGGCCGGACAGGGCACTTCCATCGGCCACACCTTCGGTCAGCTTTCGCGCATCATCGAGGGGGTCCGCGACGCCGAGCGCCTGGGCGTCTGCCTGGACACATGCCATGTGTTTGCCGCGGGATACGATCTGTCACGCGCCGAGGGCTATGCGTCCATGCTGGCGGACGTGGAGTTGCATTTGTGCGGCATTCGCGTCGACTGCATTCACGTCAATGACTCGCAGCGGGAATGCGGCAGCCGCGTCGACCGCCACGCCCACATCGGGAAGGGTCGGATCGGCCGCATGGGCTTCGTCCGCGTGATGAACGATCCGCGATGGGCGGGCGTGCCGAAGATCCTGGAGACCCCCAAGGGTTTGGACGGCCGCGGCGCCGATCTGGACGCCGTGAACCTTCGCAAGCTGCGACGCATGATCCGCCCCGGGCCGTGAGACGCGCCGGGCGGCCGGTCGCGCGCCCGGTTCATTCCGGCCCGGGTCGTGCTCGGGCGATGCGGGAGCCGGGCCCTACGCGGGAAAGTTCAGCGGGCGCCCGCGATTGTCCTCACACTGGCACTGGATCTGATCCGGCGCGAAGCCCGGATCGGCCTGCACGATGATCGTCTTGCCGGACGCCTGCTGCAACTGGTGCAGCGCGTTGCGGCGCTCGTTGAGCACCATGAGCGCCGTTTTGGGGGAGGCGGTCAGCGTGATCTTGAAGACCTCGCGGCTGTGCGCGGCCAGTTGCAGAATGCGCGTGACTTCCAGCGACATCG
>CAZBFW010000737.1:0-2584 GCA_964491135.1 uncultured Phycisphaeraceae bacterium
CCGCCGATCCGAACCGGTTGAACAATCTGGTGGCGAACACGATTCTCGGGCCCAGTCCGGTGGTGATGCCCGCGGACGAGTTCAGTGAATCGCAGGGAGGCACGAGCGATTTCGTTGAGCTCGGCGAGACGGTCATCGCCCGCCAGCAGGTGTCGGAGGTCTCGCCGGTACGGGTGGTTGTCGAGACGGAATGGCGCTTCGCGCGGCGGGGCGCGTCTCCGGAGGCGGCGCAGCAGCCGTTCCAGCACTGGACGTACACGATCTACCCCAGCGGAAGCGTGTATTGTCACCTGCGGTGCACGACGGCCAGCGGCGATTGGCGACCCGACGACATCGGCCTGGCGGTGTCTCGGGCCGACCGGGGCGATCTGGAGTTCCTCGGCCACCCGCCCGCTCAGCTTCAGGACGAAGGTCGGTTACGGCACGTCTCCTTCGCCGGCATTCGCCCCGCGGACCCGGCCGGAGCGAGCCTCCTGTTCACCATGCACGATGCACGACGGGCCCCCCAGCTTGATTTCTTCCGGGAGGCGGAGGCGGGACGAGTGACAGTGGTGGCCTCGGGCGGCCGCGTGCACTACGACGCGGACGAGTGGTCGGCCCTGCTGTGCGTCTGGCCGCCGGACACGGGAACGGGGCTGAACCCGGCCAATCGTTCGTTGGACTACTCGTTTCCGAGCGAGCGGATCACGATTCTGGCCGGCCGGCAGATCACCGATGACGCCGGCGACTTGAATGCGGACGGCTTCAACGAGCAGCGAGGTTGCCACGTGCTGGCTGCGGACAGTCGGCGAGTGAGTGTGGAGCTGAATGGTCGCGAGCAGCCGCTATACTCCCCTGCATTCGTGATCCGGTCTACGGTCGGGGTGAAGGGCTGGGTCTACCTGGATTCACATGCTTTGGAGGCAACAGGACGTGACGCGAACGGCGATCTGCTGTTCCAGGTTCCGCAGACGGTAACGGAGACGGTTCGGGTCGACGTCTATCTGGACGACGGCGTCGGCGAAGCAGGGTCCTCCACGCTTGACACTCCCCCTTAGCAGCGATATAGTGTGGTGTTTCGGTCGGAGCTTTGTTCTTGACCGGCAAGGACTTAGATGAGCCGTGCCAGGGCGGCCGGAGGTCCTCGTGGCAGTCCCGAAGAAGGCGAAAACCAAGCCCGGGTCCACGCGGAAAACCGCATCGGGTTCCACGTCCGGCAAGTCGTCGGGGAAGTCTGCGGGACGGGGGAGTTCTGCCCCCAAGGTCAAGACACCAACGAAGCTGGACAAGAAGTCGGGCAAGCCGACCGGCCGCGTGCTGCCGAAGGCCTCCAGACCGGCGGGGCGCTCGTCCGGATCGCCGAACGACGGCCATCCGCGGGCGGTCGCATCAAAACCTCGATCATCGCCGCTTTCCCGGGCCCTGGTGGCCGCCCAGGGCGAAGGCTTCACCGTGGTGGAGGAAGGGCGGAAGCTGCCCAAGACGAAGCTCAGTCGCAAGCAGCTGAAGGAGTTCAAGGACCTGTTGCTGGGCAAGCGGCGCGAGCTGGTCGGCAACGTGGGGAATCTGACGGATGAGGCCCTTGGCCGAAATCGTCGGGACGCGGCCGGTGATCTGTCGGCGATGCCGATCCACATGGCAGACCTGGGCTCTGACAACTGGGAGCAGGAGTTCACGCTCGGCCTGATCGACAACGAGCGGAAACTGCTGCGAGAGATCGATGAGGCCCTGGCGCGGATCGAAGACGGAACGTACGGAGTCTGTCTGGCCACGCATACACCCATTGCTCCGGAACGGCTTCGGGCCAAGCCCTGGGCGAAGTACTGCATCGAATACGCCCGGGCTCGGGAGACCGGTCGGGTGCAATAGCGCTCTGTGGCACATCGAGAGGCCTGGACCCGCTCGAGATCAATGGCGCCAGACCCGAAACCTCAATCTGACCGACGGACGGCCTCGTCAGCCGGACCGTTCCGCCTGCCCACCGACAGTGCGATCCGGTTCCTGAAGCCCCATCTGCTGCTTTGGAGTCTGGCCGTCGCGGTGCTGGCGCTGGACCTGTGGAGCAAGGCCTGGGCGATGGGCACGCTTCCGGTGGTCAACCCGGACCCGCCCACCCTTCTGTTCGGGCGGATTTCACTGCAGCGGTCGTTGAATGCGGGTGCGTTGTTCGGGCTGGGGCAGGGCATGTCCGCGTTGTTCATCGCAGCCTCGCTGCTGGCCCTGTTGTTTGTGCTGTACCTCTTCGCCAGCAGTTCGCGACGTCAGTGGGTCATGCACGCGGCATTGGGCTTCATTCTGGCGGGAGCCCTGGGAAACCTGTACGACCGGGCCTGGTGCACCGCCGACATCGTGACGTTCCGGCAGTCGGGAGCCCGGGAGATCGTGACGGTCGTCGGCGACCGGACCGCAGACCCCGTGCTGTTGCAACCCTGGGGGACCCAGGCCGATCCCGTGAAAACGCCCCAGAGCGAGATCCTCTCCATCCGCACCCAGGGCGTGGTGCGGGATTTCATACGCATTGAACCCATTTTCGGCATCGATATCTGGCGGTGGGTCTTCAACGTGGCCGACGTGGCCCTGACGATCGGCGTGGCAGCCCTGCTTC
>CAZBFW010000738.1:0-2581 GCA_964491135.1 uncultured Phycisphaeraceae bacterium
CAAGCCGAAGAAGATAGCCAGCGCACCGATGACGGGGATCAACAGGATTCCGATCACAACACCGCCGAAGCGTCGCCCCAGCGTGACCAGCATGACGGACAAGCCGATCCACCAAAGCACAAGAGACGCCCCAAGCACGCACAAGAATACGTCACCCGCGCCTGGAATACTGGAGTATCCCGACGCGATGAGGCCGCCGCAGGCGACACAGGTGACAATCAAATGACATGTCGTAAACCGCAACATGCGGCGAACCGTCAGATACTGGTACCGCCGATGCGGCCCGGCACCCGCCAATGCGAACGGGCCGGCGGCAACGAGCAATTCGCACGATTCTGCCGCAACGGCGATCGCGATCACCGTCATCAGCATTCCCTCGCCGAAAGCACGCGCCTCCCCAATCAGGGCATCGGACGCCAGTAGGCAGGCCAGTCCGAAGCCCGTGAGGTAGGCCAGCGCGTGGCAGGTCAGGCTGAACGCCAGGGGCGTCCCGGCCGCACAGGTGCGGGGAAAAGTGGAGGCGAAGCGGTCCGGCCGGAGCCAGACGCGCAGCGCCGTCCGAACAAATGCTTCCGGTCGGCCGAAGCGTTGCGGCTCGTCCCAGATGGGGACCGGTCGCGGTACGCCGCCGGTCAGCTCCCGCCGCAACTCGTCCACGTCGAACGCACGCCCGCACTCGGGGCACAGGCCGGAGGGCAGGCCGGTCAGGTTGTAGTCACAGCTCAGGCAACGCAGGCCTTCGTCTCGAACGGGGGATCGCAGGGGCTGGTCGCTGTGCGTGTCGGGATTCATGCGACCAGCCATGATCCCAGGCGACTGCGGGCGGTCAAGTCTGGCCTGTTCTTCCGAACCACTCCAGTCCGTTGGGCCCCAGGTATGTTGCCTGGGGAGATACGGGCCACGGGATGTTCTCGAATCCGCGGTTCGAGTTCGTCCACGCGTTGCGCGGATGCTGATATGCGTTGGTCGCGAACTAAAACCGCACGCCCCACATCATCACAATCACGGCCGCAATGTGCACTGGCAAGACGGCCGCGATTGCGATCGCGGAAACGAGAAAGACGCCGAGGATTGTGCCCAGCGGGCGTCGACCCAGCGTGACAAGCATGATGATCAGGTCGAACCACCAGAGGAGGAACGAGAACCCGAACAGTCCCAACATGCCGAAGGTATACCAGGCCGGCCCCCACATGTATGCGATCTCTCCCATGAGAAGGCTGGCTGATGCCCAGGAGAGAATCAGGTTGGCGTTCGTGAACTGCAACAGGTGCCAGGAAGCCCGGAAGCTGTAGCGGGGACCGGGGCTCGCGGCGGCCAACCAGAACGGGACGCCTGCGATCAGTACTTGGCAGAGCAGCGCCTCGAGGGCCAGAAAGGGCATCGCGCGGAAGAAGGGAACCATCCGCTCGGCAAGGTCCGTGCTTCGCGAAATCAGGTAAATTGTGCCCACGACGCTTCCCGCGAGAAGATAAGCGATCAGGTGACAGCACAGGCAGAATGCGGCCGGTCGCCATGGGCGGCACCGCGCCGGGAACCTCTTCGCAAACGAGGCCGGCTCAAACCACACGCAAAGCGCGGTTCGCACGAACGCCTCCGCTCGGCCGAAACGTTGCGGCTCATCCCAGATGGGGACCGGTCGCGGTACGCCGCCGGTCAGCTCCCGCCGCAACTCGTCCACGTCGAACGCACGCCCGCACTCGGGGCACAGGCCGGAGGGCAGGCCGGTCAGGTTGTAGTTACAACTCAGGCAACGCAGGCCTTCGTCCCGGGCGGGAGACCGAAGAGGCGGGTTGCTGTCCGTGTCGGGATTCATGCGGCAAGCCATGATCCCAGGCGATCCGGCGGAAGGCAAACAGCCCTGCCGCCCGCGATTCGCGCGAGCGACAGGGCTGATCGAAATGGCACCCCCAAGGGGACTCGAACCCCTGTCTTCAGGATGAGAACCTGATATCCTAGGCCGCTAGACGATGGGGGCCGCCGGAAAAACCGGGTTGGCCTTCCCCAGCCAACCCGTCCCAGGATGCACCAAGCTTATGGACGGGTCCGCGCAGAGTCAACCCTCCGCGGGCCATCCGCCGTTGGGAAAAACACCCATCCCAGCCCCGGACGAACCCCGAGTCTACGCCACCGTATCCACCTGCCCGCCCTGGTTGCTGTCCTGGGCGGCGGTGCCCAGCGACTGGACGGCCTGTGCCGTCGACAGCGTGCTGGACTGGTGCTGGATCTGCACGATGTTTGTCTCGGACTGCATGGACAGGAAGCTCGCGTTCGACTGCGTCTGGCCGAGCCCGGTGCCAAGGATATCGGCCCCGCGCGTCTGCTGGTTGCCGTCTTCCTGCCCGAGCAAGGCCTGCATGATCATGAACGCGATGATCATCCGCAGCATTTGATTGTTCTGCAGATCGAGCCCCACCGAATTCATCAGCGAATCCACCCGCGAGTACACCATCGTGACGTTCGAGGTGCTCATCGTGATGGACGACGCCGACTCGCTCTGCAGCCCCATGGACTGCCCGGCGCCGCTCGCCCCGGCCGCTGTCTCGACCGTCGAGCTGCCGGTCGGACGGCTCAATCCGACGTT
>CAZBFW010000739.1:0-2578 GCA_964491135.1 uncultured Phycisphaeraceae bacterium
CGGACCGGACGGCCGGGTGCTGTACCTGACGTGCAAGCACAAGGTGTACAGCCTGCGCATGGCCGTTCGCGGCGGGCCCGGCGGGGGGCGTTGGTGAGCCGGACGGGCCCTGCGTTGCCTGCACACGAGGGCAGTGGTATAGAGAGAGACGCCCGGCGTCCGAGGCTTTCGGTCGCCTTGAGGGCGGCTGGGGTTGTTCCTGAAGAAAGGGCTGAGTTGATGTTCCGGCATCTGTGCCTGACTGGAATGCTTGCAATTGCGACGTCTGGGCTGTTGATCGGCTGTTCGCTTGACCCGGCGGACTGCGCCGTTTGCCGACTCCGGGACGGGGGAAGCGACGGGCAGGATCCGCCGGAGACCCCGGCAGGAGAGTTGGGAGGCGAGTGCCTGGCCGATGGGACGTGCGCGGACGGGCTCGTCTGTGCGGACGATACGTGCGTGCAGGACACCGCCGCCGACACACTGCTGATCTTCCACAACAACACCGGCCCGATGTGTCTGGCGGCCCTGGAGTGGCTGGAGGAAGCGCAGGCGGATCATGCCGCTCTCATCGTGGAGGAACACCTGACAACCGAATCGGGCGAGGTAGACCTGTTGCACCGACTGGAGGACGAGTACACCGGCAGCGAGGGAGTCTCCACGACCTTCGGGTACCTGCCCATCATCTTCTTTAGAGACCGGGCTTTTTCCGGGTTTGACGACGAGGTGAAGGCATCGCTGGACGCACTGGTTGGGCCCGAAGATGAGGAGATGCCGTAGTGAAGGAGATTTCAACCATGACGCAGAAGAAGTTGTGCCAGGCGTTTGTGCCGGCGATCCTTGCCGGCGCGGTGCTTTGGGGCTGCAACGCGACTACTCCGCCGACGGGTGAGCCGACCAACGGGCAGACGGAAACGCCGTCTCCCGTCCTGCAGAAACCCCAGGCGATCATGCAGCTCATCGAGTTCCATGAGGACATCCAGGGCCTGCGAAACTGGGCCTACGAGCTGGAACAGAGAGGGCTGAAGGCGCTCGTCAACGTCCGGATGTCCATCCTGGAAGATTATCCCGAGGACGTCCGCTGGCTGGCCGACCACGGGCATGAGATCATGGGCCTGCACACCGGCGGTCCGCTGTGGGACGTCCCGTACGAGGAGCAGCTCCAAAGCATGCAGGACGCGAAGACCTTGATCGAGAGCGTAACGGGTCGCCCGATGCGCGTGTTCAGCAGCAGCTACTTCGCGTATGACGAGAACACGCTGAAGGCGGCGGACGCGCTCGGCGTGCAGTACGTCCTGGCCCGAGGGATCGGTGACGTCGAAGCCCTGATCTACGACCCGGACGAGTACACATGCAAGATCATCTCGGTCAGCAACGTGACGTTTGAGGACATGGGCCGCGGCAGCCTGTGTGACTACTCGCTGTGGGCACGCGGGGCCACCGGGGCCGACTTCGCGCAGATTCTGGCGGAGACACTCGACAAGCACCCGAAGCGCGTGATGGTCGTTTCCCACGCCTACCTCGGCGGAATGAAGAAGGACTGGTGGGAGGCGTACGAGGACCTGCTGGACAGCGACGAGGTCGACTGGATCACGAGCTTTGACGAATGGGTGAAGTCGGCGTACGGCGTCAACATCGGCGTCCCGTACAGCATGGTCCCGGACAACCGCGAAGTGCAGTACACGACGCCGACCCCGGCGGTTCCCCTGGAGGAAGAGGAAGACGTGGACGAGATGCACAATCCCTGCGCGGCGCCGTAGGGTTTGTCGCCAAGCCGGTCATGACGGCATGGCAACCGCGTGCGCGCCCCGTGCGTGGGAGATGGTCCTTTGGGCCGCGCCGGCGGCGGTGTGGGAAAGATCCTGCGTAGTGGCGTGGATGAAACGGCAGGTCAGGCGTGCGCCGCGGGAGCCGCGGGCAGGGAGATCGTGAATGTGGTCCCCACGCCGACTTCGCTCTCGACCCAGATGCGACCGCGATTCTCCTGCACGATGTCCCGGCAGACGGCCAACCCCAGACCGACGCCGCACCGCCGCCCGTTCCCATTCGAGTCCTTCGAGGTGAAGAACGGCTCGAAGATGCGCTGCTGCAGCTCCGGCGCAATGCCCTTGCCCGTGTCTCGCACGGCGATCGACACGCGGTTGTCCGGCGTCTGCACCGCCGAGATGACGATCCGGCCTGCAGTGCCCTGGAGCGCCTCCCGGGCGTTGATCAGCAGGTTGAACAGCACCTGCTGTAACTGCTCCGCGACGGCCTCCACAAACAGCCCGTTCTGCACGTCGACCCTCAGCGTGATGCCGTCCTTGGAGAGATCCCGGCAGAGACAGGCGATGGCGTCATCGACCAACTCGCGCACGTCCACGCGGCGGCCGGGGCGAATTTCGTTGGTGGCCAGGCCCAGGACGCGGTCGCTCATGGCGCAGGCGATGGCCGTCTGCTTCAGGGTCATCAGCAGCGCCTTTTTCATCAAGTCCATGTCATTCGATTCTGCGGCATACTTGGCGTAGCCCACCACGGGCGTCATGAGGTTGTTGAACTCGTGGGCGATGGTCGCGGCCGCGGTGCCCAGAACGGTCAGCCGGTGGAGCTGGCGCATCTC
>CAZBFW010000740.1:0-2572 GCA_964491135.1 uncultured Phycisphaeraceae bacterium
GACGGCATACGAGATGGAATCTCGTGACTGGAGTTCAGACGTGTGCTCCCGATCTTTTTACAATATCTACAACTATTTACATGTCGATTTCATCCATAAACAATGGGTTCCAAAGCTGTTATGGCAGCCACCCAGCGTCTCGCCTATCGGGGGGACAGGGCGCCAACCCATCGTGTCGCGGGTGGGTTCGGTAGGGCTGCCCTGCTACAGCGCCGCGCCCCAGGCTGCCTGGATGCGATTGGCCGTAGTCGTCTCGCTGATGTGGTTGAAGGTGATGGCGCTGGAGACTGGACCTCTTTGCAGACGGGCGGTGAATCGTAACTGTCACTCGTTGAACAGCATGCCGTACTCGGCGAAGTCGGCGAGGTCCACGTCGTCGTCCCCCTCGATGTCGGCCCGGGCAAAGGCCGTGGCGTCGCAGCCGGCCGGCGGAGTGGTGACGTCGGGGCCATTCAGGCACGCGGCAAACAGGGCCGTGTCCGCATCGTCCACGTCGCCGTCGCGGTTCAGGTCGGCCGCGGCCCAGCGCGGCGTGACAAACCACGCGGCGCGGTAATCCAGCATGTGAACATCCTGGTAACCCGGATACCGCGCGCCGCCCGGGCCCAGGTCGCGGGCCCAGCCGTGCAGCCCGTGCAGCGGCCACGTCGGGTCGGCCGGATTGGTCGGGTAGTTGGGGAAGTCCCAGAAGTTGTACATCACCGTGTACGCCTTGTCATAGACGCCGGTGACCGGGTTCGTCACGTCGTCCGGGTGGGCCAGGCCCCAGCAGTGCCCCATCTCGTGCGCCGTCGCCCCGCGCTGGTCGCTGGCGTCGGACCACCACCACACGTAATCCTCCGGCGGGATTCGACCGGCCAGCGCATCCAGGCACCAGTCGCCCAGCATGCAGTTTCCGCCGCCGGGATCGTTGTGCCACTGGGCCCCGCCGGCAAAGCCCCCCGCCCCCTTGCAGAAGATCACGTTCAATCGCGGGGCCGCGCTCGTGCCGGCCGTATACCCTCGGGCCCCGACCTCGCTCAACACGAGGCCCCACGTATTCCCGAGTGAAATGCCATCGCTGTACCGGCGGGTCGGATCGTCCCAGTAGATTTCATAGGCACTCAGGCCGGACCATGCATCCATCCGGACAACCGGCTGAACGTCCAGGCTGGTCTCGAGTCCCAGAGCGTTCCCGTACCATTGGCGGACGTACTCCATGACGGCCGTAATGTTGACCAGATCTTCCTGGAGGATCGCCTCCGTGGGTTGATACCCTGCGGGGAAGGATGCGGGGTCCGGGACAAAGAGGATCGGCGTAACAGAGTACGCCGGCGCCCGGTTCTCGGCGAGCAGCGGGGCCGAAACCAGGAGCAGGCCGGCAAGTGCAATCTTGAGACAATCGCGGTGCATTCGTTCCCTCCTCCGTTCGAGCAGGCGTGCCGTCACAAGCAGACACCGCCCATCGTACAAGAAAGCATACGGCGAGGGCAAGGCCGCTCTGCTCCTGATCGCTCGCGCGGGACCGCGCATGACACGCATCTGACCCGGCCGGCTGATCCATTGTCCGACCCCTCGCCCCCCGCTACAGTGCGCCCATGCAGGCACCACAGGGCAGCCCTCCGCCGGCACCCGATGAATGCTTTGCCGCAAACCTCGCGGCGCTGCGATCCGTCGCGCCCGGCGTGGCCGAGACGCTTGCCGCCCAAGCCGTCCCCCCGACGGTTCAGCCCACTCGGGGCCGCGACGGAACGCCGACGTACCTGGTGACGGAATCCGATGGTCGCAGGGCCTGGTTCGGGGGAACCTCCATGCCCACCATCAGTGCGCCGGCCATCCTCGAACGCAGCGAAGCAGGCCGCGAGAGCACGCTGCTGCCCCGCATCGGCTCCGGCATGGAGGTCCGGCTGCTGCTCGAACGAATCGAGCCGCACTGCGCCGTTTTCGCGTACGAGCCGGACCCTCTGCAATTGGCGTTGGCCCTCCGGCTGCACGACCTGGCCGGCGCGCTCGCCGACGGCCGCCTCATCCTGCTGGGCGGGCCGGAACTGGCCGCGGCGCTGCTGGACTTTTTCGAGCAGCATCCCGGCTATGAGTTTCCCACGCGAGTCGTTCGCCCGCCGGAGTTTTCCACGGGGCAGGTGCAGACCATCAAGGCCGAGGTGGAGTCGGCCGGGCGAACCGTGGCCGGGCGGCAGGCGGCCAAGGCCCTGGCCACTGCAAACACCTTGCGCGGTCGCGCCGCGTGCGATCCGTCCGCGCCGCCCCGCGTGGCCATCGTAACCGTGGATCCTCGGCCGGCCGCCTGCGAAGACGTCCGTCGTCTGGCCGCCACGGCCGAGCACCTGGGCTGGCCCGCTGCCGCTTGCGCGCCGGATCATCCCGCGCGGTGTCACATCGTGGCACGATTGGCAACCATTGAGCACAACAAGGCGGACCTGGTGCTGTGCTGTCACACGTTCGGCGGCCGGATCGAGCCGTTTCTGCCCGAGCATCTGCGCACGGTGACCTGGTTCGGACCCACGGCCCGCCTGTCCGCCGCGCTGTCGGAGGGCGTGCCCATACGCGGCCTGCTCCTGGCGTCGACTCCCTA
>CAZBFW010000741.1:0-2570 GCA_964491135.1 uncultured Phycisphaeraceae bacterium
TAATGAGCGGTGACTGGAGTTCAGACGTGTGCTCTTCCGATCTAGCGATGGATCGGCGAGCACGCGGAGCCGGAATGGGTACAGCGGCTGCTGTGCGCTGTCTGCTGCGCGCCGGCCGTGTTGACCGGCGCAATTCTGGTCTCTGAGTGCCACGCTTTCTCGGATGACGAGGTACTCGGCTGGCTGGCCGGCGTCGGGCTGGTGATCGTCGGTGTGGATTGGCGCAAGCGTTTCCGCGCCGGTACGACGGGGCAGCTTGGCATCGCATCTGCCCTTTTCACGGGCCTTCTTGCGTTCATCGTGGCGGCGGTGGCCAGCCAGGGTGAGGATGACGCGATGTGGCCGGCCGGCGGCTTCATCGTGGCGATCTGCCTGATCGTTCAGGCGACGGCATGGTTCTGGCCGACCCTGGTCCTGCCGGCTCTCCCGAAGGACGCCGCTCCGGTTGCCCGGCCGGTACCGCCCCGTGAGCCGTCCCCGCTGCAGGCCGCAATGGCCCCTCCACCGGCCGTGGAAGATCTTCCGTACGGCGTGCCCGTCGAGCCGAGCGGCCGACCCACGCCGGAGGCCGCCACGGAGCCGTTGCCCCCGCTGCGCTGGGGCGTGACGCGGGCGTTCTGGAGCGTGCTGGCCTTCTGCCTGTTCGGAGCGGCCGTGGTTCTGTTCCTGATTCCGGTGCTGGGCGTGGCGGACCACGAACGCGAAGCGGTCATGGCGGGCATCGGTTCCGCCGGGGCCGTTGCCTTCATGCTCATGGCGATCAGCAAGACGACGGAGCGGCGGCGCCCCGGATTCTGGCGGGAGACCGCCCGGCCCTTCCTGCTCGCCGCGACGGCAACGGGGCTCGCCGCCTGCATCGCGATCCAGGCCACGGAGCACCTGTGCGCGGACGAGCAACTTGTGTTCATGTCGATCACCGTTATCTGCGCGGGACTTTTGCTGGTCGCTGCGCTTGCGGGACGGCGACGGCGGCGTCAACGCGCATCCGGGGTGTGGGCGATTCCGGTTGTGCTTCTGATTCTGGCGCTGTCTGCAGCGTGGTTCACGATAGGGAACGTGAGGCATTACGACGCCGAGTCGCCGTCATCCGGCTGGTCAGATTCCGGATATGACGTTCCGCATCGCCGGCTCATGAATCAGCGCGTCACGGAGCTGCAGGCATACGTTTCTGAAGGGGTAGCAAGAACTCAGGCCGACGTGCAGTATGTTCGCGACGTGACGAATCTGAATGCGAGGCCGTTCCACAACCGGCCGCCTGATCGCGTGACGGTTTTCCTTCTGATCGGACCGGCGCTATTGGTTCTCAGCCTGCTCGCGGTGATGCTCAGCCGTCGTTCCCGACGCTCGCGGAACCTGTTCGGCCCCCACCATTCCCCGCACCGCACCGACTGACAAAGATCTCCTTACGAGCAGACCTGGGCCAGCATGAGCTGCCGCACCAGGGCCGCCAGGTTCGTTGCGTTCATCTTGCGCATGATGCGGGCGCGGTGCGTCTCCACGGTGCGGACGCTGATGGACAGATCCTTGGCGATCTGCCGGTTGCCCACGCCTGCCGCCACACGCCGGGCGATTTCCTGCTCGCGCGGCGTCAGATGCCGCCAGCAGGCGAGGGCTTCGATACGCCGGGCATCCTGCCGACGCTGCTCCCGGTCTCGCGCCAGCGCCTGGCCGACGCTCCGGCGCAGGCTCTCTTCTCCCAATGGCTTGGGCACAAAATCCGTCGCACCGGCCTTCATCGACTGGATCGCTTGGTAAGGATCATGCGTGCCGCTGATCGCCACCGCGGGAACTCGAACCGGCCCGTCCGCAATCCGTTCCAACAGGCTCAAGCCCGCGTCGGAGGCCATGTCCACGTCCACCAACACGCAACCGGGGTGGAACGGATCATACTGTGTCCAGAAATCCTCGCAGCAACAGAAGCAGCGTATCGGAAGTCCCGTCGGCTCCACGGCCGAGCGAATCTGCTCCGCCGTCGCCACTTCGTTCGCAATCACATAGATCGTGGCTGCGTACCCGTTCCCGCCTGAAGCATCCCGCCCGGATGGCGCCGTCCGGCTCTCCTCCGGATGGGGCGCTTCAACAGGCTCTTGCGGAATGACTCCGTACATCATCCACCCCCCTTCACACGCGTCACCTTTTCCGCGTCCGCGCGGTTCCCCCGCCGGCCTGGCCTCCTACTACGTAATTACGCGGATGAGACGACAATCTGTGTCGGACCTAACTCAAAAAGCGCGAAATTCTTCGGGTTGGACCGCGGGCAGCCGCAGGTTTGAAGGAGGTGAGGTCTATAACTCAATCTGTAGTTTGTTGTTATGCATCCGCAAGCAGGAATGCTAAATTCTCTCTAATGTTTGATGTGTCGTCAGGTTTCGTAAAGTAGTACTGTCTCCAGAAGCTCATCCCGAAGCTCCCGGCGAAGCCAATCGGGCCGAATGACCTCGGCCTGACGACCAAACCCCTGGATCCATCGCTTGAACTCCACGACGTTAGCCAGGCGGAAACGGGCCAGCAGGGTTCCCGACGCGGCCGCCTCGTGCGAGAAGAGCGTGCCCTCGGCCGGCAGCCACTTG
>CAZBFW010000742.1:0-2568 GCA_964491135.1 uncultured Phycisphaeraceae bacterium
ATACGAGATAATGAGCGGTGACTGGAGTTCAAACGTGTGCTCTTCCGATCTCGGAGGACGAGCTGACGCAGCTGACCGGCTGCACCTTTACCGCCAACACGGCCGCATACGACGGCGGCGCGCTCTACGCCACTCGCGCGTGCGTGCTGACCGACTGCACGTTCACCGGAAACTCGAGCAACGAGGCCGGCGCGGTGGATCTGTCCGCCGCCGGCACGCGTCTGACACGCTGCGCGTTCACCGGCAACACGGCCGATTCCGGCTCGGCCGGCGCGGTGGACGCCGGAGCGGGCACCACGCTGGACCACTGCGAGTTTTCCTACAACACCGCGGCCAACAGCGGCGGCGCGATCCGTGCCGGCGAGGACACGGAAATCCTCTACTGCACGCTGGCCGACAACACGTCCAGCGGCGCCACCACGCACGGCGGGGGCGGCATTCGCGCTTCCCACGCCCGCATATTCGGCTGCACGATCACCGGCAACACGGCCGCGTTCGACGGCGGCGGCATCCGCTGCGATAACACGGAAGTCGGCGACACGACCGTCACAAACAACACGGCCGGTGCCTCGGGCGGCGGCATCTACGCACTCTGGTCGCAGGTGAGCGACTGCACCGTGACCGGCAATACCGCCAGTGGGGCCCAGCCGGAGGGCGGCGGCGGCATCTACACCACCCACAGCACCATCCAGAGCACCACGGTGCAGGACAACACGGCACCGAACGGCTACGGCGGGGGTATCTGCGCCCTGCAGGACACGATGATCGCCGGCTGCGTGCGAACCTCGCCCGATGCGGTCAGCCGGCTCGACGGCATCAGCAACAACTCGGCCCTCTGGGGCGGCGGCGTGTGGTGCAAGGACGGAGTGATCCTCTGCGGCAGCGACCTGCTCGGCAACCAGGCCGCCAACCAGGGCGGCGGCGTGTACGCGGAGCGCAACTCCACCGTGAGCATCTGCTGGATCGAGTCCAACACCGCGGAGCACGGCGGCGGAGCGTCGCTCAACGAGAGCGCCGCCTGGGGCACCACCCTGCGCGGCAATACCGCCACGGGCGAGGGTGGTGGCCTGGCCCTGTTCGAGAGCAACGCCACGCGTTGCACGGCCGAGGCAAACACGGCCGCCCTGGACGGCGGCGGCATCTGGACCGGCGTCGGCTGCGCGATCACCGACTGCTGGGTGTTCCAGAACTCCGTCACGCCCGGCACCGGCGGCGGCGGAGTGGCCTGCCACGGCAACCCGGCGTTCTCAGGGAACCAGGTTTACGGCAACACCCCGGTCGACTGCGTCGAGTGCACCGGTTGCCCGTAGCACCCCTCCGGACTTCGGATGCGAGTGTGGGGCCAAGGCAGGCGCCGCACGCGCAGTGGCGTGGCACGGCCGCCTGTGCGGCCGCGGGGGCTGATGGGCGAAGCTTCCATATGCTCCCAATGGCTGTCGTGACTTGAAGGACCGCATTTGGCAGTTGCGTGTACGGATCTGTGAGAGCCCGGGACGGGCAACCGCCCTGGGCTACCCGGCCCTTTCCTCGCGCGACACCTTCCTCGCGCCTTTCCTCGCGGGGCGGTCGAATGCATCGATCTTACGGCCATGGGTGCCGATGACGAAGCCGGCTGGAAGAACTGAAGGTACCTACTGGGCGGAGAACCTGCTGGGCCGATCCCGGCGCGCCGGGAGTTCTCGGCCCCACCTGTGGCGAGAATCCCCTCTCGCGGACTGCATTTCTCGGCTGGACCCCGTCGGGAACGGACTCCCCCTGGGGCGATCTCGCTCCAGCGGCGCAAGAGCCCGTGGGAACAGATTCCCATTGAGGGGGAGGACCGAGATAGGAAGCTCGGTCAAGCAGATCCCGGGGCGCCGGGATCGGTCAAGCGGCATTTTCAGAGCAGCAGCGCCGATAGTGCACGCCGGGATCGGTCCAGCAGCGTGATGCGTTCACTCTTCGATCATGTCCGAGGCTGAAGCCTACGGACATGGCACCCACGGACGGTCACTCCTGCGTGTTTCGAACGGGCTTCTCCGCGCGGTCGCGGGTGGAGGGAGTCTCAACGGTTTGCGTCGGCTGGCGCGGAGGGAGTTTGCGGGGACGATCGTCATCGGTGCTGGTCGACGACTCGATCTCGTCGCGGGCCTCGCGGACGCCCTTCTTGAACTCCACGATGCTGCGCCCGAGCGACCGGCCAACCTCGGGCAGGCGGCGTCCGAACAGGAGCAGCCCCACGAAGGCAATGACCAGAATTTCCGCCCAGCCGGGCATGCCGAACAGGACGGCGACCACGGGATGAAAGCCGGCGGGAACGGTCAGGACGGTGGACAACATGAGAGTCAATCCTGTGTGCCTCTCCCCCCGGCCCAGCGGGGCGCGAGAACGATCGCACGACCGCCTGGGCCCCTGTTCGCAACTTCTTTTCGGCTACATAATTGTAAATCGTCCAGCGGGAGTGGTCAAAACCCGCCGGCAGACGCCCCAGGGGCGTTTTTCAGGTACGCCAAAGGCCGTCCAGAGGAGTTCTTCCGTGCCCAGGCCGATCGAGGCCATCCAGCCGTCCACTCGCCGATACCTCGAATC
>CAZBFW010000743.1:0-2567 GCA_964491135.1 uncultured Phycisphaeraceae bacterium
CGCCCAGAAACCGCCCGTCGTCCCCCACCACGTCCGCGGTGATGGCCGTCCCGAAGTCCACCACCATGCACGCACTCTGAATCCGCTCGAACGCCGCCGCCGCGCAACAGACCCGATCCACCCCCACCGCCTGCGGCGCCGGAAGGTCCACCTCCATCGGCAGCGGCAGACTCCGGCCCACCACGCCCGCTTCCAGGTGCAACGCCGTCCCGATCTGCTCCACCGCCCGCGCCAGGGCTTTCGGCACGACGGACCCGATGGCCACCGCCGGCGCCCGCCCGCCGACGAAGAAGGCCTCGAGGCTCGCCAGCGCCGCCGCAAAAGCCTCCGCATCCTCCGTCGGCACACGCGACACACGCGAAACCTCGCCGTCCGCCCACGACCCCAGCGCCGTCCGCGTATTGCCGATGTCGATCACGATCAACTGCGGCGACGGCCCGCCCGCATCCGGGTCCGCGATCATGACACGTTCCTCCTGTGCGGCGGCTCCGGCAGCGAAGGTCCGGGCTCCTCGGCCGCCGCCCGCGGCACCCGAGCGGCCGCCACCAGCGTCCACAGACGCTCCTGCATCTCGCGCAGTCCCGCGCCCGTGGCCGCACTGACGGCCAGAACCTCGCACCCCAACGCCTGCGGAAGCTCCCGCGCCGACTCCGCCCCGCCCGTCAGGTCGATCTTGTTCGCGACCACCAACTCCGGCTTCTGCGCCAGCACGTCGCTGTATTGCCGCAACTCTTCACGAATCGTGTGGTACGCCCGGGCCGGCGCGTCGGACTCGTGCTCCGTGCCCACGTCAATCAGGTGCAGCAGCACGTGCGTCCGCTCGATGTGACGCAGAAACTCATGCCCAAGCCCCGCGCCTTTGTGCGCACCCTCAATCAGCCCCGGGATGTCCGCCATCACGAACCGCCGCCCACCCGGCAGCTCCACGATGCCAAGCTGCGGTTCCAGCGTGGTGAACGGGTAATCCGCGATCTTCGGCCGCGCCCGCGACAACCGCGAAAGCAGCGTGCTCTTGCCCGCGTTGGGCAGCCCCACAACGCCCACGTCCGCAATCAGCTTCAATTCCAGCCGAAGCCACCGCTCTTCCGGCTCGCCACCCGGCTCCGCAATCCGCGGCGTCTGATCCGTGGGCGTCGCGAAGGATTTGTTCCCCCGCCCGCCTCTGCCGCCCCGGGCGACGCACGCCCGCTCCCCCGGCCTGGCCAGATCCTTGATCAGAATGCCCGTGTCCCTGTCGTACACCAACGTACCCGGTGGCAGCTTGATGACCAGGTCTTCCCCGCTCCGACCGGTCATCTGCTTGCCCTCACCCGGCCGGCCGTTCTGGGCAATCCAGTGGTGCCGCCCGGCAAAGTCCAGCAACGTGTCCACGCCGGCCACCGCCTCGATGATCACGTCCCCGCCGTTCCCACCGCTGCCGCCGTCCGGCCCGCCCTTGGGGATGAACTTCTCGCGCCGAAAGCTGACCGCCCCGTGTCCGCCCTTGCCGGCCCGTACATAGATTTCCGCGCGATCAACGAGCATCGCTGCCCCACTCAACCCACGAACTGTGCCTGCATAAATAAAGGGTGGCCGAAATGGCCACCCGGTTCTCGTAGACTGGTTCCCGATAGGCAACGGCGACTGCTGCCGCAGGCCGGTCAGTTCTGGACCGGCTCCACGTCGATCTTCCGGCCACGGTAGCGGACCACGCCATCGACGCTGGCGTACAGGGTGTCGTCCCGGCCCCGCTTGACGCCATGCCCGGGGAGAAACGGCGTCCCGCACTGCCGAACCAGAATGGTGCCGCACGTGACCAGTTGCCCGCCAAACCGCTTCACGCCGCGAAACTGCGGGCTGCTGTCCCGGCCGTTACGGGTTGAACCCTGACCCTTCTTATGTGCCATACATCACACTCCAAGCCGCCGAAGCAGCGAAGTTTACGCGGTTTCGCCTCAGGAATCAACACCCCGCCGGGTCAGCGCATCACCCATTCCCGTTTGACGCGGACCGGCTTGGCCTGCGGGCGTGACTTCTCGTCGCCGGGCAGATCATACGATATTCCCAGCGTCTTGCGAAGCACGAAAAACCGGGGATTCTCATCCGACTCCGGCTTCTCGGAATCGAACGCAAAGTTCTGCAATCGCTGGACTTCGCCCGATAGCCCCCCCACGTAGATCGTGAATTGGTTGGCCGACGGGTCAAAGCCCTGGAACACCACCGCCGACGTTCGGGCATTGTCCGTTCCCTGCAGCAGCGTCCCGCTGACCTTCAGCGGGTCGACAAAGAACGGGTACAGCTTCCTGTAACGGGATCGGATGGACTCAACCACCGCCGGATGCACGTTGTCGCCGCCCGTAACCACTTGAAGTGTGTCTGTAACAAGGTCAAACGACGGGTAGAACCCCTGATCCTGTCCGGAGTTGTTCGTTACTGTGTAGACCATAAACCAGAACGTCGTGGGATGGTCATCACCTGGGAGGGTCACGCTGATCCGCTCCGGATCGCGGAACGTGAAGTCCAGCTCCCAGCTTTTGGCCAGCAGGCTCGGTTTCGGGGCGGCCCAGACCCCCGCCCCAAAGACCAGA
>CAZBFW010000744.1:0-2563 GCA_964491135.1 uncultured Phycisphaeraceae bacterium
CATCGTGGACGTTCTCGATCGCTGGAAGCAGACCGGGCGCGAGGGGTCGCGGGCCGGCGGCGAAGTCTACGTCCGCCGCCACGTGTATCGCCTCCGGATGGACGATGGTGCCGAGTGGTCGGTGTACTTCGTTCGCCAGACGCCGCGCAGCGGTTCCGCCAAGCGTCGATGGTTCCTCTACTCGCTTGAGGCCGGCCTGGACGGGCCCGGCCCGTAAGGTCTGACTCGCCCGTGGGACACCCTTGGGACGACCGTCGGAGAAATTCTAGGGCTCATCCATGGCCGGTTGCGTGGCCGCCGCGCGGTCGGCCCGGATTTTGACGATCCGCCCTTTGGTCATCTGCCGCACGTTGAGCCGAAGCTCCTGGTCCACGTCGTTCGCCAGCTCCCGAAACGCACCTACGTCGGCAACCGGCTGGTCATTGACGTGCGTGAGGATTTCGTAGGGACGCAGGCCCGCGACGGCCGCGCGGGACCCGGGCTCGATCTTCGACACCACGACGCCCGGTTCGTCCGGCCGGCGCTGGTAGTACCGGCGTAGCTCGTACGTCAGGTCACGCACGGTGAGGCCCAGGGGCTCAGACTTGTATCGCGGGGCGGAATCGTAGTGGGGCGGGCTTTCCACGACGGTGAAGGCATGCCATTGCGTCCGGCCCTCGCGGAAATACTCCAGTTCGAAGGGCCGGCCGAACCCCAGGTCCGTCAGGGTGCGGGCGAATGCGTTGTCCGCGCTGGGCCAGGGTCTGGGAATCTGGTCCAGATACTCCTCCGGCACTTCGCTGAGCCGGCTCCAGGGGAAGTCGTAGCCGAATCCGCCGTCGTCGGTGTGAACCGGGATCGGCCGGTGGTGATCTGGCGCGCGGATGCGCAGCAGAATGTCACCCGGCTGCAATCCGGCCTCGGCGGCCGGTGAATCCGGGTAGACAAACGACACCAACGCGCCGAAGGATCCATCCTGCGTCAGTTCAGAAACGGCGTTCATGCGCGCCAGTTCGGTATCCAGGTTCTGGAGAACCACGCCCAGCCATGCGATGCGGTTCTCCTCTGTCTCACTGACGGGGACGTTGCTTGCATCCGCGTTTGCCGCAAGGTCGTCGAGAAGAGGGATCACGAAGGCCAGCGGGGTGAGCCCCGCTTCATTGGATCGCCAGGAATCCTCGTCTTTGACGGTCTCTCGCACCGTGAGTGGTGCCGCGACCAGTGTGCCGTCCGAGCGGAAGAGAAAGAGGTTCGACTCGTCCTGCGGAACGGATGGGTATACGTTTCGGCGATACCCGACTTGGAACGAGGGCACGCGGGCGTGCAGATACCGCACAAGGTGGTCCTCCCCGAACAGCGACACCGTCGCCCAAACCAGCGCCTGGTTGCGGATCGACCGGATGTCGCCCGAATCGATCGACACGGACCGGACGGCACCGCGTCCGGTCTCGTCCAGTTCCGCCGTGAAGCAACCGTATTCGCGAAGCGTGTGGCCGAAGCGGGCACGACAGGCCGTCTTGTTCGGCAATCGCACTTCGATGCGTTCCAGCCGGGCTGTCTGTTTGGGGTTCATGTCGGCGAGCACGATCAGCGTCGCTTCGTCGGACACGATACTAAGTGTGTGTATGGTTGTAGCCTGATCATCCTGGCTGCGGCGATAGCGGAACGAAGGGGAACCCTCGTCCATTTTCGGGCTGCGGAAGGTCAGCGTCGTGTGGAGAAGACCGTGCGAAAAGGAGTCTTCCACCGTGGCCAGAACAGTCTGCATCTCCTCCGCCGACCAACACGGCCAGTCCAGGGGCGAACCCTTCCAGGAGCCGTCGACGGGCAGTTCCCCGTTCATGGACGCACCGACCGCCGCACCGGTTCCGTCAATGATCAGGCAGGCCGGCGGCACGGGCCGAACGGCGGGCCCTGTTTGGCGGATCATCACGTTTTTCGGCACCGGCTGGACGCAGGTGAGCCAGTCGGCTTCGGCAAGCTGGTACGTCACGGCGTACCACGGTTCGGGCCTGTCGGCCGCAAACTCCAGCGGAGCGGATTCGGTCAGAGGCTCCACCAGTGCGAGCAAGAGGCCGTTTTCACGGTGGGGATAGGCCGCAACGGTCGCCTCCACGAGCCGATCGCCGCGTCGGACGGCGATGCGCTCCACGAAGCGAGGGTGAATCTGGGGGTCGAGGGTGAGAACCTGCGTCGGCGTCAGCAGCAGGCCGCCCGTTTCGTACGGGCGCTTCTCCCGGACGTGCTTGGCGCCGTCGTAGAAGTTGTGATAGCTCCCGCAGTGGGGACATCGCTCGCGCCAGCCGGCCGCCGTGGGCTCGTCGCCCTGGTCGTACTTCAGCGTGTACTCCACGCGAACGAATGCCGATTCCAGTCGCTGCGCCAGGGCGATCTGTTCCTCAATGCCGAGAGACTCTGTCTCATCGGCCAGGATGGGAGCAGGGGCGATCCAGATGAGGCCCGCAAGGGCTGTATGTAGAAGTCTCATGGGTCGTGCCTTTTCGGGTGAGTGTTACTCTCGCTCATAATCACGAAGGAAATCGAGCACCACCTGCCGCATCAGTCCGTTGCGCAGAACGGTGAA
>CAZBFW010000745.1:0-2562 GCA_964491135.1 uncultured Phycisphaeraceae bacterium
CCTATCCTACACTCTTTCCCTACACGACGCTCTTCCGATCTCATGGGTCATCCGGTCTCGATCATCTTCTGGGCAATCGTCGTGGTTGCCGGAGTGTTGTTTGTCCTGATCGTGCTGGCCAGTCTGATATTCCAGGGCGTGTCCGGTTTGTTCGGGGGGCGGTCGCGGGGGGCGGTGAAGGCGATGCGATCCATGCCGATGAATGTTGTGCGGTTCTGCTCGAATATCAAATGCAGGCATCCGAATCGGCCGGGTGCCCGGTTTTGCGGCCAGTGCGGCCAGCGGTTGTGACGTTGACAGGATCGAATAGCGGACAACTTGGCGGGCTGAACCCGGGCGCGGCGGCCGCGTTGCGTGCGGAGACGGAGTTCCTTGCGGGCGTGGAGGTCAACCTCGAGGCGGCGAAGGGGCGCCAGCTCCGTGGCGATCGTTGGACTACCGTGCGCGACGATGACGGCGATGCCCTGCGGGCGGCGATGGCCGGCCGGCGCATGTATGATCGCGAACTGCTCAAGCAGTTGCCGCATAACCGCCGCGTGGCCCTGCACGGGTCCGAGCGGCGGTGGCTGTTTCTGCGCCGCAAGACCGGAGTGGCCGTGGGCAGCGCGCTCGCATCGTTCGATGCCTTGCTGTCGCCCGAGGGAGAGCCGCGACCGGTGGGGCTGGCCGACGTGACCGACCACGTGCGGAAACTGGTCGCGGATGCGAAGGTGCCGCACGTGATCGGCGTGTGCTCGCCCAGCGGCTTTACGGACGAAGTGCTGCAATCACGACTGGATCTGCCCAATGTCACGCTCGTACTGGCGTGGCCGCGCCCGGGGGGCGGCTGGAGCCTGGCGACCCCGGGCGGGACGCTCAGCGAGGAGCTCCGCAACCTGTTTGACCCGGAGGGGGTCAGTCAGAAAATCGCCCGGGCCCGGCGGGAGATTGAGGCGTCCGGCGTGGACCTGCTGACCGGCGGCCTGTCAGCGCGGAGCATTGCCGAGCGGACCGGGCTGCCGGACACCATTGTGTCGGCGGCGTTCGCCCTGGTGGCCACGGAGGACGGCGAGCTTCGAGTGGCCCGCAAGGGGGGCGAGGTGTTGTTGTATCGCGGTGCGCCCGCGCGAATCCAGGAGAGCGGTTCCATGAATGTCGTTGATCGCATCCGGCAACTCTTCTCCCGGGAAGGGGAGGAAACCCAGAAAATCAATATGCTCTCGGAGCGCCGGGCCCGGCTCGCGCAGCGGCGCGACCGGCTGTACGAGGACATCTCCACGCTGGAGAAGCGGGAAGGCGAACTGCTGGCCCAGGGCCGATCGACGCAATCCCAGGTGACGCGGCGAAGACTGGCGGCGCAACTGGCCCAGCTGCGCAAGGACATCGCGCGGCAGAACACCACCGCGAACATGCTGAACCAGCAGATCAACATTCTGAGCACCGACATCCACAACCTGACGCTGATTCAGCAGGGCCAGATGGCCCGGCTGCCGGACACGGAGGAGCTGACCCAGAACGCCGTGAAGGCTGAGGAGATGCTGGAGACGCTTCGGGCGGACGCGGACCTGGTGGGCAGCCTGGAGACCGGCCTGGCGGACGTGGCCACCAGTTCGGAGGAAATGGCCATCCTGAAGGAGTTTGAGACGGCCGCGGAGCGGGGGGCCCCCCAAGTGGAAGAGCCGGAGGACGTCCGCAAGGCCATGGCCGAGTTCGACGAACCGGCCCCGCCGTCGGACAAGCAGAAGGGGCGCGCGGAGCCGGAAGCGTAGCGCCTGGACCATTATTCCCTGGAACCCTGGCATGGACTTTTTCGACTGGCTGACCAAACGCAAGAAGCCGCTTTCGCAGATGTCTCGGACGGAGTTGCGGCGGCAGGAGCTTCTGCTGGATAAGGACCGCAACCAGCTTCTCAAGAAGATCACGAAGATCGCGGCGGACAAGCAGACGCTCTTCGAGCGGGGCGCCAAGGAGGCAACGCCGGAGGTGCGCCGGGTGCTGGCGCAGGAGTTTGAGCTCAAAACCACCGAGCAGTTGATGCTGGGCCGCCAGCTCAACATTCGCAGCAAGGAGATGATGACCGTCTCCCGGCTGCGGATGCTGCGCGAGAACGCGGACCGGGCGCGGGGCGCGGGCAGCAAGCTGGGCCTGATCAGCGAGAAGGACATGCTGCGCCTGGGCCGGCTCATCGAGAACGATTCGATCCGTACGGAGGCGTACCAGGAGCGGCTGGACGAGGTGCTGTCCATCGGGGCGGAGGTGGATCAGGGATCAAGCGGATTGTCCGAGGCGGGGCAGGCGGTGCTGTCCATCTGGGAGAAGATGGATGCCGGAACCCTGCAGGACAGCAACGAGGCGTTCGAGGAAGCCGATCGGCGGGTGCGCGAGCATAGCGCCCCGGCCGAGGGGTAGAAAGGCGGGATGCGGTGGCGGGTTCTCTGCGGCGCTCGACTCACAACCGGATGATCGCCGGCGTGTGCGCCGGCCTGGCGGAGCATTTCGGGCTGGACCCGACGCTTCTGCGGGTGGTGTACGTGCTGAGATCGGAAGAGCGTCGTGTAGGGAAAGAGTGTAGGATAGGGTGTA
>CAZBFW010000746.1:0-2557 GCA_964491135.1 uncultured Phycisphaeraceae bacterium
AGATAATGAGCGGTGACTGGAGTTCAGACGTGTGCTCTTCCGATCTTGAATCTGGGGCAGCTTCCACGCGTCCACCTGCGGGTTGACCCGCGTCACGCGCGTCAGTGGAGACGGGTTCGAACCACCCGGATCGGTGAAGTAAACATCCGGCGGGTGGGTCAGTGTGCTCAAGACGCTCGCGACACGCGTGCCGCTCTCGCTCACGCTGAACGAGTCGACCGCGATGTCGCCGGGCGTCAGCGGGGCAGGTGTCCCAGGGTCGCTCCGGCCGTCCGTGGATATCCCGTAGACCCGCCGGCGTGCCTTCCACTCGCCCAGAAAGCACAATTCGCGGGCCTGCCCCCGCCAGGCCAGGGCGCCTTCGCTGACATCCGGCTCCCCCGTCCAGGCGAGGCGCCGCAGTTGAGGGGCCCCGTCCCTCCACTCCACGACGTACAGGCGAGTCGCGTAGCCGTCGAACGAGGTGGTGAACGCTAGGGCCTGTCCGTCGGCCGCCCAGGCAAGATCCTGCATCCAGCCGAACGGCGAAGGGTGATCCCGTCGCCATCCGTCGGGCGTTATAGTGGTGATCTCTCCGGAGGCCGCCTCGCACACGTCCACCCGCGACCAGCCCTCGTGACTGAGCAGCGTGTCGTCCGCGGCGGTGATCATGGCGATACGAACCTCGTCGCGGGTCACCGCAAACTCGCGAATGTAACGCTTCGGGTCCACGACCTTTTCCGCCCGCCAGCTCTCCAGATCCAGCTTCCAGATCTGTGATATTTTCGTGACGCCGTGCCCGTACTCCAGGTCTGGGTACTTCTCCCGCAGTTCCTTCCACTCATCCTCAACGTGCTTCTCCGAGACCAGGTAATACAGCGTCCGCCCGTCGGCGGAGAGCCGGAAGGCCTGCACGCCGTCAGGCACTTGAGTGACAGGCAGGGGTTCTCCGCCCTCCGTGGACACCCGCCAGACCTGCACGGAACCGTCCCAGGGCGGCTGGTCATCCCCCGGACGCACGCGGTTGGAGAGGAAGTACACGTACCGCCCGTCCGGGCTCCACAGCGGTGAGTGGTCAGCGGCCGGCTCAAAGGTCAGGCGCTGTCGCAGGCGACTGCCGCAGTCCGCAACCCAGACGTCCTGGTTCCGTTTCTCTTTCGGCGGCTCCCACCGTTGTTCCACATACGCCACGCGGCTCCCATCCGCCGACAGAACACATTGGGAGATGACCCCGATCGTGAAGTAGTCCTCCACTTCAACGCTATGATTGCGATCCGTCGCCCCCGCCGTCTGCGCCACGGCTGCCATCGCCACGACCAGAGCCGGCCAAAGACCAAGGGAAAGACTCGATGTCCGCACGTCTGCACCTCCTCGCTAAAGCAGCAGTCTACTTTTGTCATTCTGCCGTCGCACCCGGCTGTCGACAAGCACTGCGGGGGGCGTATAACATGCCCGTCCGGCCGGACTCCGGGCCCCCCTGTCGTGCAGGGTTGCCAGGCCGGCCGGGCTTTCGTATCCTGTCCCGCTGCATTTGGCGTGGGCAGACGGGATGCGCGCCGGCCGGAGCCGGGGAACCCGACGTCATCGTGAGGCAGTCAACCGGGGATCGAGAAAGCGCGAAGTAACGGACACCCTCGCGGAGCCGAACAGGCGAGCCCTTCAACTTGTTGGGATCGTGTGTCCGATAATCCGTTGCGCAGGGGGCGCCGTCTCGAACTCCGGACCGCGTGGGTCTGGGACACGTTTGAGGAAGCCGATGAACAGTGAATTGGCCGAAGTCGCGAAGCTCATTGACCAGGGAAACGTGGATGAGGCGGCGCGCCGGCTTCAGGCGGTCCGCCCTGCGCCGGAAGAGCGGGGTGACCTGCTGTACCTGAAGGCATGGCTGGCCGAGCAGAGCCATGAGTATGAGACCGCCATCGACCTCTACGAGAGCATCCTGCAGGACGCTCCCGACCGCGTCGACGTCAAGTTCCGACTGGCCTATCTGCTGGATCTGCGCGGCGAGACCGACCAAGCCATTGAGTTGTACGAAGACTGTATCGAGAGCCCTCCGGTGTCGGTGAACGCCCTGATCAACCTGGCGGTGCTGTACGAAGACATCGGCCAGTATGCCGACGCGGAGCAGTGCCTGGAGCGTGTCCTGTCGGAATACCCCAACCACACGCGGGCCCGGCTTTTCCTGCGCGACGTGCGATCGGCCCAGGACCAGTATTACGACGAAGAGATGGAACGGGCCCGCAAGGAGCACAACGCCGTTCTTGACACGCCCGTCAGCGATTTCGAGCTCAGCGTGCGCAGCCGCAATTGCCTCAAGCAGATGAACATCAACACGCTCGGGGATCTGTTGCGGATCACGGAGGCGGAACTGCTGGCATACAAGAATTTCGGCGAGACGTCCCTCAACGAAATCAAGGCGATGCTTCGCCAGAAGGGGTTGCGGCTCGGTCAGTTGCTGGAAGAGCCACAGGGAGAACTGCTGGCCATCCGCAAGCCACCCGCCTCCCAGGGCGACCCCGACATCGTTTCCCGTAGATCGGAAGAGCACACGTCTGAACTCCAGTCACCGCTCATTATC
>CAZBFW010000747.1:0-2557 GCA_964491135.1 uncultured Phycisphaeraceae bacterium
CGGACATGTTCGGAAAGATCATGAGCATTCCTGACTCCCTGATGCCGAACTACTACGAGCTGCTCACCCAGGTGCCGATGGACCGCGTGCGGGAAATGGTCAATCCGTCCCGCCACAACCCGCGTGACGCGAAGGTGGCACTCGCCAAGGAGATCATCCGGAACTTCCACGGCGCGGAGGCGGCCGACGCGGCGGAGCAGGAATTCTTCCGCATCCACGGCGGCGGCCTGGGCGGGCTGCCGGATGATATTCCCGACCACGTGTTGTCGGCGGAGATTGTCCGCGACGGGCAGGTGTCCGCGGCCGACCTGGTTGTGGATTGCGGGTTCGCCGCCTCCAAGGGCGAGGCCCGGCGGCTGATCAAGGAGAAGGGCATCCGCGTGGACGGAGATGCCCTGGAGGACCCGATGGGCAGCGTGGCCGTCCGGTCGGGCCAGATCGTGCAGCGCGGCAAGCGCAAGTACGTCCGACTGGTCATTCCGTAGGCGCGCCCTGCGGACCGGGGCTTTGAACAGGGCTTTGAGATGCAGTTAATCACGAGTGTCAGCGGAATCCGCGGCGTCGTGGGCGAGACGCTCACACCGCACCTGGCGGCCGACGCGGCCGCGGCGTTTGCCACGTTCGTCGGCCGGGGGCTGATCGTCGTCGGCCGCGACAGCCGGCAGAGCGGCGACATGGTCAAATCCGCCGTCGTCAGCGGGCTGCTCGCCTGCGCATGCGACGTGGTGGACGTGGGCGTCTGCGCCACCCCGACCACCGCGATGATGGTGACCCGCCATAAGGCCGCCGGCGGCGTCATGATTACGGCCAGTCACAACCCCAAGCCGTGGAACGGCATCAAGTTCTTCAGCGCCGGGGGCTGCGCGCCGCCCAAACCTGTTGCGGAGAAGATTCTGGGCGTGCTGGCGGTGCGGGATTTCCGATTCGTGCCCACGGAGAGGGTCGGCCGGCTGTCCTGTGACGAGACGGCCGTCACTCAGCATGTGGAGGCCGTGCTGAAGACCGTGGACGCGGCGGCCATCCGCAAGCGGCGCTTCCGCGTGGTGCTGGACAGCATCAACGGGGGCGGGGCCGTCGGCGGGCGGCAATTGCTGGAGGCCCTGGGTTGTGACGTGGTGCACGTCAACGGCGAGCCGAACGGCGACTTTGCCCACACGCCCGAGCCGACGGCCGAGAACCTGGTCGACCTCACCGGGCAAACGCGTGAGGCCCGTGCGGCCGCCGGCTTCGCCCAGGACCCGGACGCCGACCGGCTGGCCATCGTGGACGAGACCGGTCGCTACATCGGCGAGGAGTACACGCTGGTTCTGGCCGCCCGGCAGGTGCTCCGTCGGCGGCGGGGCAATGTGGCGGTGAACCTGTCCACGTCGCGGATGATTGACGATCTTGTGGCCCGGTACGACGGCTGCGCGGTCTACCGGTCGGCGGTGGGCGAGGCGAACGTCGTCGAGGTGATGAAGCGGGAGAACTGCATCTTTGGCGGCGAGGGCAACGGCGGTGTGATCGACCCGCGCATCGTGTACGTGCGGGACAGCCTGATCTCCATGGCCCTGGTGCTCCAGCTCCTGACGGACGAGGGCCGGCCGCTTTCGCAAGTCGTGGCGGATCTTCCGGGCTACGCTTCCGTGAAGCAGAAATTCGAGTGCAGCCCCGACCGGACCGCGAAAATCCTGGCGGCCGTGCGGAAGGCCTTTGCCGGCGAGAAGATGAGCGACGTGGACGGCCTGCGCATCGATTGGCCGGACGGCTGGGTCCACATCCGCGGCTCCAACACGGAGCCCATCATGCGCGTCATCAGCGAGGCCCGCGACGAAGACCGCGCCCGCGCCCTCTGCGCCCGCGTCCGCGCCGTGGCGGACGCGGTGGGATGAAGAACGGCGAATTGACACGGGAGCATACTGCCCCATCTGACTAACCGGCTGGTATGGCACGATGGTTCCGTCCACTCTGTTCTGTCCCCACTGCGGATACAACCTGACCGGGCTGACAAAGAACCGGTGTCCGGAGTGTGGGCGCGAGTTTGATCCGGCGATCATCTCGCAGCCGTTCTACCGATCGATGCGGCCGATTTCTTTCTGGAGAGTTGCGGCCCGCTGCCTGGTGCTGGTGGTCGGCACGTGGGGCGTAGTTGCGCTTTTGATCCTGCTTCGCCTGCACGAGGTCGTCACCGTTGCTCTGGTGATCGCGGTCTTGCTCGTGGGTGTTCCGGCGGTCAGCATCTGGAACGCCCAACACATGGCGCGGCGCATGGCGATGAGTCGGGCGATGCGCCGTGGGGCATCCCGAGTGATGGACCTCTTTCAGACGGATATCGACGAGACGCGATACGTCCAGGACTGGAGTGCCTTGTTGGTGCTTCTTCAGTTGATACTCACCTGGGGGTCACTCATGATCCGGGCGGTTTGTGCGCTGCTGTGACAAGCGGGGCCCGGCTGTAATTCTCGAACCGATGGCCTTACTCGGTCCTCAGTCATATAGGAATCCCATCAGCGCGGCCATAGCCAAGCCGAAGAAGATAGCCAGCGCACCGATGACGGGGATCAACAGGATTCCGATC
>CAZBFW010000748.1:0-2554 GCA_964491135.1 uncultured Phycisphaeraceae bacterium
ACACCCTATCCTACACTCTTTCCCTACACGACGCTCTTCCGATCTGCTCATCGCCCAGGACCTGATCCAAATCCTCGCGGTCAGGACTCCCCAACGCGTCTGGCAATCCTTCACTCCGGCTGTCTGAGGGGCCGTCCTGGTGGGCCCTCGCTCGCGTACGGGCCCGCGTTGTCGTGGTGGGGGCGGGAATCGTCAACGGGGCGGTTGGTCCTGGACCGCGGCGAAGATGCGCAGGCAGCGGGCCAGCAGGGATTCCAGCCGGTCCAGGGGATACACGGTGGCGGGGTCGGACCGGGCCCGCTTCGGGTCGTCGTGGACCTCGAGAAACAGAGCGTTCGACCCGGCCGCCACACCGGCCAGGGCCAGAGGCTCGACGAACTCACGCAGGCCGCCGCTCTGCGACCCGGCGCCGCCGGGAAGCTGGCAACTGTGCGTCGCGTCCATGACCACCGGGGCGAATGCCTGCATCCGGCGGATGCCGGTGAAGTCGTTCACCAGCCGGTTGTAGCCGAAAAAGGTGCCGCGCTCCGTGAGCAGCACGTTCGCGTTTCCCGTCGAGGTGATCTTGCCCACCACGTTGGCCATCTCTTCGGGCGACATGAACTGGCCCTTCTTGACGTTGACCGCCTTGCCGGCCTTCGCGACGGCCAGCAGCAGGTCCGTCTGGCGGCAGAGAAAGGCGGGCACCTGGAGGCAGTCCAGAACCTCGCCGGCCGGTCCGGCTTGCTCTGGCGCGTGCACGTCGGAAAGCACCGGGATGTCCAGCTCGCGCCGGACTTCGGCCAGAATGCGAAGCCCTTCGTCCAGGCCCGGGCCGCGAAAGCTGTCCACACTGGTGCGGTTGGCCTTGTCGTAGCTGGCCTTGAAGATGAACGGCATCTCCAGCCGCCGGGTGACGCGGGCGATGCCATCCGCCATCCGCAACGTGTGATCGTGGCTTTCAATGACGCAGGGCCCGGCAATCAGCACCACCGGCCGCCCGCGGCCAATCCTGACATTCGCCACCTGGGTGACCTCTATCGTCGCCATAACTGGCCTTCCTTGCGCGAAAACCGTCAGCACGCAGAGCAGAGGGTAAGGTGACAGTAACCGCCGGTCAAACGAGTGATTGACCGCTGGATTCGCCAGACTCTCCTTCGTTCTGCTGCTCCCGCTCCAGCTCGGCGGCGGTGCGGATCTGCCCCTTGCCTGTCTTCTTCTTGCCGGCGGCCGGCTTCTTGCGCGGCGGGCGGCGGCCTTCGGCCACCTCCTCTTCGAACGTCTTCTTCCGGCGCAGAATGTGGTGGTAGTGCTGGGCGAAGCGGTGGGCTTCGTCACGCACTTGCTGCAGCAACCGAAGGGCCTCATGGTTGCGGGCCAGCCGGACGGGGGCGGAGCGGGCCTGGATGTAGATTTCCTCCTCCCGCTTGGCCAGCGAAATGACCATGGGTGGCCGGACGTCCATGGCGGCGAACCCCTCCAGCGCCGCGTGAAGCTGGCCCAGCCCGCCGTCGATCAGTATGACGTCCGGATAGAGCTCGTCGCCGGCGGCCGCGTGCCGGTATCGCCGGGTGACGACCTCGCGGATCATGGCGTAATCGTCCTGGCCCTCGACGTTCTGGATGCGGAACCGGCGGTAGCCGGATTTGAAGGGCTTGCCGTCGACAAAGCACACCAGCGAGCCGACGGATTCGCCGCCTTGCAGATTCGCGATGTCGATGCCTTCGATGGTTCGCGGCGGCTGATCGAGGTCCAGCAGGTCGCCGAGCTTCTCCAGCCCCTGCGTGGGATCGACGAAAAAAACCTCCGGCTGCACGTTCTCGTCCGGCGTGCCGGAGAGGGAAAGCGACTGAATGGCCCGGATGCGGTCCCGCAGGGCGGCGGCGTCCTCAAAGCGCAGTTCGTTTGCCGCCTCGTCCATCTCCTTCTGCATCTGTCGCAGCACGACGGATCGCTTGGACGCCATGAACCGCTTGAGCCGGTCAATGTCCAGCCGGTAGTCGTCTCGGCTGATTCGGTCGCCGCAGGGACCGGTGCACCGGTGGATTGAGTACAACAGGCACGGGCGGAAGAACCGCCGGGATTCGTCGTCCGCCCGAATGTCCAGTTCGCACGTGCGGAAGCGGAAGACCTTCTGCAGGGCGTTCAGGGCCGCCCGGATGTTGAACGCGCTGGCGAAGGGGCCGTAGAGTTTGCTGCCCTTCAATCGCGGCTGGCGGGTGACGTAGACGCCGGGGAAATCGTCGCCGGTGGTGATCTCCAGGTACGGGAACGTCTTGTCGTCGCGAAGCTGGGCGTTGAACGGGGGCTGAATGTCCTTGATCAGCCGGGCCTCCTGGAGCAGTGCGTCGACCTCCGTGTCCGCGTCCAGGAAGTCGATGTCGTCCACCTGGGCAACCATGCGGGCGATCTCCGGCCCGCGCGTGTTCAGCAGGTCGGCCGAGTCCTGAAAGTAACTGCTCACCCGCGACCGGAGGTCCTTGGCCTTGCCGATGTACAACACCTGACCCGACCGGTCCTTCATCAGGTACACGCCGGGGGTCTTGGGGAAGTTCGCGATGTGATCGCGAAGCCG
>CAZBFW010000749.1:0-2552 GCA_964491135.1 uncultured Phycisphaeraceae bacterium
TTGCGCTCCGGCTCAGCGCCTGTCGCGCCTCGCGCCCCGCGTGGGTTTCCCCGCCCACGGAAGCTGAGTCTTCTTCTCTCCGTAGCTTCGTCCGGGCCGCGAGACCCGGGGCCGGCTTCAGCCGGCCGGCCAGTGCCCCCGGCTTCAGCCGGGGGTGGGGGGCCTTACTCCGTCCTTCTCTCGTGTTTTCTCGGAGCCGGCTTCCAGCCGGCTTCTCCACGGAAGGCCCGCTGTGCAACCGGATCGGAACGCCGGCTCGGACGCTGGAGAATAACGAAACAACAATGGAGAAATGGTCCGGCTACCCCCACCTGAAGGTTGGGGGCACTGGCCGGTCGGCTGAAGCCGACCCATGCTTCGCCCCGCCGTGCCGGCGCGCAAGCCAAGAGGAGGCGGAAAGGGTGATGAGGGCACAGTCACCGCTCAGCCGTGCGAGCATGGAGGCCGAGCGTAACGCCTCACGTCTCGGGGAGCAGACACACTGCACGACGGGCGTCCAGACTCTTCGCCCCCCGTCTCTCACGGCTGCGTGGCGGGCGGCAGTTTGGGAAGCCACGTGCAAATGTGCTTGCCGTTCCAGTTGTCCACGGAGGCGTAGTCCACCATCTGGATGAAGGACCCGTCGGCCGTCGGCACGCGGAACTGCATGTGGGTGCTCGGCAGCGTCGGCGCGACCGGCGCCACATCCACGTAGCCATCCCGAACCGCGATGTTGACCGGCTTGTTGTAGTCGGGATCGAGGTTCTCGTCCCGGGCCAGCACCACCGGGCCGCGGACCAGCGCCTGGTGGTTGTCCCCCGCCCGATTGCTGCCGCGCGGCGAGTCGAGCAATCGACAGCGCATGTCCAACGTCAACTCGATCCGGTCTCCCGCCGACCACGTGCGCTCGATGTCGGCGTACGTCCCCGGCGCCGCGCGGACCTCGTCGCCGCCCACCTTCAACTCCGTTGAGGCACTCCAGGCCGGGATCCGCAACCGGATGGAGAACTTCTCCGGCGCCTCCGGCTTCACGATGACGGTGATCTTCCCGGATCGAGGATAATCGGTCACGATTTCCAGGCGGGCCGTGCGGCCGGCCGGCGTCGACACCGTGGCCGTGCAGGCGTTATACAGGTTGATCACCGGCCCGGTCCGCGAATTCATCACCGCGACAAAGGGCAGATACGCCAATCCCATAGGGCCGTTCAAGTTGCAGCAGGTCACGTGCACGTTGTTGACGACGGCGCCCCATCCTTCCGGATTCGTCTTGACGCCGTTGAGCAGGTTCACGTAGCTGAAGCCGTCCCCGGTGGGTTTCATGGCCCCGATCAGGCCGTTGTAGGCGTAGCGTTCGATCTCATCGACCGCGGAGGGGTCGCCGGTCAAACGGAGGATCTGGCTGCACAGCTTGAGCCAGGTCACCCCTACGCAGGTCTCCATCATCCGCTTCATGTCGGGGTTGGTCTGTTCCAAAGCCGTGTTGTCCCATGCCTCGCCCCAGACGTTCGGATGGTACGGCTGGTCGCCGCCGCCGTTGCCGATGATGGTGATCTCCTTCTCGCGCACGTTGCGGTAGAGGGTCAGCACCGCCTTCTTCCATCGCTCGTCGCCGGTGACCCGGTAATACTCGATCACGCCTTCGAACAGCGACAGCATCTCATACGCCTTGGGGTACACCCCGCCGATCTTGTAAGGCTCCGTGTTATTCAGCGCCTCCTCGATGATCCGGTGCCCCTTCGCGCCGCCTTCCTCCTCCACGATGTACCGGGCAAACTCCAGGTAGCTCTGTCGCCCCGTGCGTTTGTACAGGCGCAGCATGGGCTCCAGGATGGTGCTGGATTCGATATGGTTGGCGCTCCACCCCTGATCGACGATGCGGACCTTGGGCGGAGGGCCGATCTGGGCGACGGTGACGTCCGCCAGATCGATCATCGCCTGCAGGACGGCCGGGTCCTTCTCCACGTCCTCGTAGTATCCGTCCAGGCCCAGCAGGACGTACTTGCGCTCCCACAGCTCGCCTCCCGGGCCGTCCGGCTGCGCGGCCACGTCCGAGCAACTGATGCTGCCGTTGGCGCGCCGCGTGGTCAGCAGGTCGGCGACGGTTTTTTCGAGAATCCGTTTGAGTTCCGGGTCCTTCGTGTACCGGTAGAACATGCAGCCCGAGCGGACGGCCTTGCCCCACATCTCGCCCTGGGCAAAAACCGATCGCCCCGTCCGGAACATCTGCACAAGATCGGCATAGGGCACCACACCCTTGTTCCAGTGATTGATCGAGTTCTGGATGTGGTCCTCCAGGTAGCCCTGGAACACGACCGACCCGGGCGGCAAGGGTGTGAACGGATCCTCTTTCATCTTGACCTCCGCGGCCCCGGCGAACGGGGCGATGGCCACGGCCACGGCCACGGTCGCACCGATGAGCGGGAAGGAATGGGTGATGCACGCCGGCATGTGACTTGTCCTCCACAAGACGCAATTGCTGGTGGATCGTCCTCGCCGACCGGCACGACCGACCGGCGTCTTCCGACAGATCGGAAGAGCACACGTCTGAACTCCAGTCACGAGATTCCATCTCG
>CAZBFW010000750.1:0-2543 GCA_964491135.1 uncultured Phycisphaeraceae bacterium
CGAATCGGGGAGGCCGCCTATCGGCCGCGCTCGCCCGGGTGGGCCATCCGCCACGGCATGGCCCTGGTCACGAATGATCGGCAACGGAACGGCCTGGTGACGGGGCTGGACGTGGTGGCCAACGCCACGCTCGCCGCCCTGCCGCGGGTGTCACCCGCCGGATGGCTGCGGCGCAGTGAAGAACTGGCACTGGCGACGGACAGCACTCGTGCGCTGCGACTTCGGGCGGCGTCGCTGCGGCAGCGAGTGGCCACGCTGTCCGGCGGGAACCAGCAGAAGGTTGTGCTGGCCAAGTGGATGAACATCCAACCGCGCGTGCTGCTGCTGGACGAGCCGACGCGCGGTGTCGACGTGGGTGCCAAGCAGGAAATTTACCAGATTCTCGATGACTGGCGGCGGGCGGGCCACGCCATCGTGCTGATCACGTCGGAGATGCCCGAGCTGCTGATGCTGAGCGATCGCATCGTGGTCATGCACCGCGGACGAACCGTGACCGCAATGGAAAGGAAAGAGGCCACGCAGGAACGCATCCTGCACGCCGCCATGGGAGGTGACTGATTTGAGCCCGGCAAACATCCGAGTGCCGTCGGAGCCGCCTTCGGTCGCGTCGCGCGTCGTCGCGATTCTGAGTCAACCCTGGGTGACGGCCATCCTCGCGTTGGCCTTGGTGATCACGCTGGGCTTGGTCTTCCACGCAAACGGCGCATTCTACAAGTGGAGCACGCACCGCGATGCCCTGCGGTTGATTTCGGTGTATGCGATCCTGGCGTGCGGCATGACCGTCGTGATTCTCGCGGCCGGCATCGACCTGTCGGTGGGCAGCGTGCTCGGGCTGATCGCGGTGGCGTTCTCGATCCTGGTGGTGCGCTGGAATTGGCCGGCATGGGCGGCCATACCGGCCTGCCTGCTGCTGGGCGCGTGCTGCGGAGCGGCATCCGGGAGCCTGATCGCGTGGTTTCGGATTCAGCCGTTCATCGTGACGCTGGCCATGATGGTCTTCGCGCGGGGGCTGGCCAAGAAGATATCTCATGGAGAGAAGATCTGGTCGGCACAGACACCGGAAATCTTCACGAGGATCGACTCCCAGCTTTGGGGCGGAAACATCTCGGTGGTGACGCTGGTCTTCTTCGCCTGTCTCGTCGTTTGCTGGATCGGGCTGACGCGGCTGCGCTGGGGCCGGTACGTGTACGCCATCGGCGGAAACGAGGAGGCCGCCCGGCTGTCCGGCGTGCCGGTCTCGGCCACGAAGATCGGCGTATATGCCCTCGCCGGTCTGTTCTCCGCCGTCGCGGGTATCTGCTACGCCGCCCAGGAAACACAAGGCGACCCGGAAGCCGGGGCCACGTACGAACTGACGGCCATCGCCATCGTGGTCATCGGGGGGACGAGCCTGATGGGCGGCCGGGGCGGCGTGGGCCTGACGCTGCTCGGGACGCTGATCATCGGCTACGTGGACAAAATCCTGAGCATCAACGCGGTGCCGGAGGCCAACCGTCTGATGCTGACCGGCGCGATCATCGTGGTGGCCGTGCTGGTCCAGCGCCGGAAGTCGTGACTTGCCGGCGCCGAGCAACGGCGCACCCAATCCCCTTGCCGTGAGGCAGTGCGGCCGTCACAATGCGATCTGCCGTACTAACCCTTTCCGGAGGCATGTTGATGAGCGCTCTTCGATGCTTCGCCTTGACCGCCGCAGTGGTTGTTTCGTGTGTTGTCGGGTGCGAGAAGTCGGATTCCACCACGCCGTCCGCCGAACCCGCTTCAACGGCCGGCGAAAAGGCCGCGTCCGGCGGCGAGAGGGAATCGTTCACGATCGGCATGAGCCAGTGCAACCTGGGAGAGCCCTGGCGCGTCCAGATGAACGCAGACATCAGGAAGGCCGCGGAAGCCCATCCGGAGTTGAAGGTCATCTACAAAGACGCGCAGAACGACACCCTGCGGCAGCGATCTCACATCGAAGAGTACGTCAGCTCGGACGTGGACCTGATCATCGTCAGTCCCAAGGAGGCCGCACCGCTGACGCCGCCGATCGCCAAGGCGGTCAAGGCGGGAATCCCGGTCATCGTGCTGGACCGCCGCGTGCTGGGAGACGAGTACACCTGCTTCATCGGGGCCGACAACAAGGCGATCGGCCGGGCGGCCGGCGAGTGGCTGGTCAAGCAGCTTGGCGGGAAGGGTAAGATCGTGGAGCTCAAGGGCCTGATGACCTCCACGCCGGGCCAGGATCGCCACACCGGGTTCCGCAAGGGCATCGAGGGCAGCGAGATCGAAGTGGTCTTCGAGGCCGACATGAAATGGCTTCAGCCGGACGCCCGCAAGGAGATGGAATCGGCCCTGGCCCGCTTCGACGACATCGACGCGGTGTACGCGCACAACGACCCGGGAGCCTACGGCGCATGGCTGGCCGCCCAGGCCGCCGGCCGGGAGAAGGACATCATCTTCATCGGAATCGACGCGCTCTCCCAGGAAGGTGTGCAGTACGTAAAGCAGGGCATACTCAATGCGACGTTTGAGTATCCCACCGGCGGTGCGACGGCGATTGAAAC
>CAZBFW010000751.1:0-2543 GCA_964491135.1 uncultured Phycisphaeraceae bacterium
CTGGAAAAACGCGCGGGGCGGGGCCTTTGCGGCTCGCCGCCCGGGCCTGATGGTCCAGCGGGGAATCAGTCGGTACAGCAGCCGGCAGAATGACATCATCAGTCGGGCCCGCGTCGGTCCGGACATTGTGGACACCGCGGCGGACCGGCCGGTCAGCCCCTGGAAGCAGGCCCGCGTCGATGCGATCAACACCATATTCGAGAATCTCACCGCGATGATCACGGCGCTGGACGTGTATCTCCAGGCGGGCGGAAGCCTCTGGGACGGCGGCACGAGTGGTGGCGGCACCACGACCACGGATTACACCGATCTGCTCGGCGGTGCCATCACTGGCCCGGAATCGTAGGCCCCATCTGACACGCTCTTGACGCAATTCAGGACCCGTGGGCCAACCGCCTGCGGGTCTTTCGCTTGGCGGGTGCCGCGAAGCCGCGACGGCAGGCCCGGCATCTGGCGCCGGAGGGTGCCCCTCCCGGACACGTGGCGAGCGGGTACAATGCTGCGCGTATCTGTATTCGGGAACCACGGCATGTCAGGAGGCGCTGCAATGTTCCGCAAGAGCATGGTGCTGGGTGGGCTGCTGTTCGTTGTCTTCACGGTGGCACTGGTCGGCCTGACCGGCTGCCAGGCCACACCGGCCCGCGGGGGCGGAGGCGGCGGCTCGGAGGAACCCTCGAACGACAACAGCGAGCCGCCGGACCCGGGCGCCGACGACGTGATCCGCGAGATTGAAGAGGCGGACATCATCAAGTACGAGAACGGGTACTTCTACCTGGCCAACCCGTTCCGCGGACTGCGGATCATCGACGCCCGCTCCGTGGAGCGTCCGGTGCTGGCGGGCGGCTATGCCACGGGCGGGCGCGGCATCGAGTTGTACGTGCGTGAAGACCGCGTATACCTCATCGCCTCCGCTGACTTCTACTACTGCGCGGGCGAGCCCGTGGACTTCGACGAAAGCGGCCTGGGCAGCAACAATCCTCTGACGCCCTGGTTCTCCGGCAGCCGGCTCATGGTGTTTGACGTCAGCGACCCGACGAACCCCGAGCTGGTGGACGCCCCGCCCATCCAGGGATACGTGACCGCGACTCGCCGCGTGGGTGACGTGCTCTACGTGGCCGGCAGCGAACTGGACCACGTGAGCACGAACGGCATTCCCGGCATCGACACCAACGGTGTTCTGCCGCAGGACGAGCCCGCGCCGCAACTGACGGGCAACGTGTTCGTGCAGTCGTTCAACCTGACCGATCCGAACGCGGCCACCTCGGTGGACTACGTGCAGATTCCCGGCACCGCCCTGGAAATCCACGTGTCGCAGAACGCGGCGTACGTGGTGGGCGACGACCCGAGCGTGGCCGACACGACCCGGGTGGTGTACGTGGACATCCAGGACCCGGCCGGTGACATCGAAATCCGCGACGCGTTTCGCGTGCCCGGCGTCATCGTGAACCGGTTCTTCATGGACGAGTATGCCGGCGTGTTTCGCATCGTCACGCAGGAGGCGCTGCAAGGGCCGGAGCCCTGGGACACACGCGAGCGCGTCTCGATTTACCTGTACGACGTCATGGATCCCGATGAGATCACCCGCCTGTCCCGACTTCCCATCGAGACGGACCAGTACGTGACGGCGGTCCGGTTTGACGGACGCCGGGCGTACGTCATGACCGTCTACCAGGCCAGCGACGTTTTTGTGCTGGACCTGTCCGATCCGGGCGAGCCGGTGGTGGCCGGGCAGATCAAGTCGCTGGGCTACAGCGCGTATCTCTGGCCGATGGGCGATCGGCTGCTGACGGTGGGCTACGACGGGCGGTACTGGTACCGGCCGACGCTGGTGCTGTTTGACGTGTCGCAACTTGACAATCCGCGGGAGCTGTCGCGGGTGTCCATCGACGCCCAGACGAGATACGGCGTGGAATCCGAGGCGAACTTCGACGAGAAGGCCCTGAAGGTGCTGGAGGACGAGCAGTTGGTGCTCATGCCGTTCAGCTACTTCGATGATGAGACGCTGGACTTCGTCGACGCCCTGCAGATGGTGGACCTGCTGCCCACCCGGCTGCGTGAGCGCGGCCGGATCGAGCATCCGGGTCTCATCCGCCGGGCGGGCACGCTGGATGAGCGATTGTGGGTGCTGTCGGACGTGGCGTTCCAGACGGTCGACATTGACGATCGGGATGACCCGTGGCGGCTGTCGACCGTGCGCATCGCCAGCGAGCAGCAACTGCTGGACCTGGGCCTGAGCAACTGCGTGGACTCCGCCCGCTTCCGCGAGCATCACTACTACGGCTACCCGTATTACCCCTACGACTACGTGTACTACCATCCGGTCTTCTGCGGGGCGATGGGTGTGCCGGCGTTGGCGTTCACTCTGGCCGGTCTGGGGTTCATGGCGCTTCGCTCGCGGCGGCGCGTGTGACAAGCGCGTGCGGCGCGCCTGCTACCCGACATGCGAGCTGCTGTGCTCGGCTTTGGCCGACCGACGGTTACGGACGGATGACGGACCAAAGATCGGAAGAGCACACGTCTGAACTCCAGTTCACGAGATTCCA
>CAZBFW010000752.1:0-2541 GCA_964491135.1 uncultured Phycisphaeraceae bacterium
GCCCAGGTCGCCACCGCGCAGTACCTGCTTGCCCTCTACGGAGATCGAAACGCGCTCGAGGCGGCCAGGAACAACTACGAAACCGTCATTGACGCCTTGCGCGAGCGAGATCCCGATCTTGCCGACGCGTACCAGGCACGGATCGAGGCGATCGAGCAGCAGTGAACCGTTGCGGCGGCTCGCTCGGGCATTTCCCTGGGTGGACGGCCAAGGGGAACGGTTCAACGGCGGGCAGCAGTCACCGACGTCATCACCCATCCAAACGTACGCCCAGGTCAAGCCCGCAACCACCTTCCTCTCCGCCCGACAAAAGCCTCACTGCAATTATTGCGTTTCCAGATGATGAATCTGTTCTCCGATCGGCTGGCCGGGGTGTGCCGGAGCGGACGTGATGGCGGCCTGGCCCGCGATTTCCGGTCCGTTTCTTGACCAGCACCTGCCTCGAAGCGATAATGTATTGCTGAAATGCCGGTCGGCGCTCCCCGGGGGGACCGACCGGCTGACCAGCCGAAGCTGCCGAATGCGGCAAAAGCTGCAAGCCTTGCTTGGGTAAGGGATTAGGGCGTGGCGGGCTTGCAGGGCAGGCGTCGAACCTGGCCCCCCTGATGCGACGAGACGCCTGCGGGATGCGGAACTCCTCAACACTTGGCGCTGTAACCTGCAGCCGGGGTGAGGTGGACCATTATGCTCAAGTATTCCAACCATGATCTGGCCGAGTTGGCGCACCAGCTCACGCTGTCGCCGGTGCGGCAGCGCCTGCGGCAACTGGAAGGGATCGAGCAACTGCTGGGAATCATCGAGCACGACCAGGCGTATCCGTACGACCTGGTGTGTTACCACATCACCGGCTACCGCAAGCGACAGGGCGACCACAACCGGCCGGCCATCCCCGGCGACAAGCTGACCGCCGATCTGGTCACCATGGCCGAGCACCTGACGCGCAAGACCGAGGTGTCGGTCGACGAACTCGCGGGCGGCGTGCGCACGCTGGAGGAGCTGGCCGAACACCTGAACGTCTCCACCAAGACAATCCGTCGATGGCGGACGCGGGGCTTGATGGGCATTCGTGTCCGGGACAAGGATGGCGTGGCCCGCGTGGTCTTCCGCAACGGCGTGGTGGATCGGTTCGTTGAGAAGAACGCGGAGATGGTGGCCCGGGGGGCCTCGTTCCGCCAGCTCACCGAGGCTGAAAAGGCAGATATCGTCGACCGCGCCCGCCAGAGACTGGAGCAGCAACGGTGCAAGCTTCACGTGCTGGCCAAGGCCATCGCGGAAGAAACCGGGCGGGCTGTGGAGACGGTTCGCTACACGTTACGGCGGTATGACCGCGAGAACCCGGACCAGGCCCTGTTCGGAAACGGCGGACAGCCGCGGCTGAGCCAGCGGCACCTGGCCATCTGGAAGTGCCACGAGGCCGGAGAGCCGGTCGCCCGGATCGCGGCCACGCTGGGCCTGACCGTTTCGGCCGTGGAGCAGGTGCTTCGCGAAGTAGAGGCCCGGGCGCTGGCGGAGTGCCCGCCGTCGTGCATTCACAACGAGCTGTTTGACGCTCCGACGGCCGATGCCCTGATCCTGGACGTTCCGGTCCCGCAGCCGGCGGAAGCGCCGCGCATGGTCCGGCCGCCCAAGGACCTGCCGCCGTACCTGCGATCGCTGTACGAGACCCCGCTGCTGACGCCGGAGCAGGAGCAGGACCTGTTCCGCCGGTACAACTATCTCAAGTACAAGGCGGCCCGGGCGATTGCGGATTTGGACGCATGCACCGTCTCGGCCGAACTGCTGGCGCAGATCCGCGGGTGGATCAAGCAGTCGGAGGAGGTTCGGCAGCAGATCGTGCGGGCGAACCTGCGGCTGGTGGTCAGCATTGCCAAGCGGCACGTCGGCTGGTCGCCGAATTTCCAGGAGGTGATCAGCGACGGGAACATGTCGCTGATGCGGGCGGTGGAGAAGTTTGACTTCGCCCGCGGCTACAAGTTCAGCACGTACGCCCACTGGGCGATCATGAAGAACTACGCCCGGACCATTCCCGAATCGCACTATCACGTGCGCCGGTTCGTCACCGGGCAGGATGAGTTGCTGGAGACGGCCAGCGCCGCCGTCGAAGACAGGACCTCCGAAAGCGACACCGAGCACGTGCGGCAGATGCTCGCCGAGAGCATGAATGATCTGAGCGAGCGCGAGCGGGCGGTGGTGACCAACCACTACGGCCTGTTCGGCGCCGGCCAGCCGCAGACGCTGGAAGAGTTGGGCAAGCGGTTCGGTGTCACCAAAGAGCGAATCCGCCAGATCGAGAAGAAAGCCATCGCCAAGATCCGCCGCGTCCTCTCCCCCGCCGCCGCGGAATTCCTTGCCGGATAAGTTGTTGATGCCTGCCGCGCCGATGGTGCGCGCGGAGACTCTCTGCACGCCGACTCGCTGGGCCGAGAATCCCTTCTCACTTGCTGGGACTCGCTGGGCCGAGAATCCCTTCTCGGCCCCACCCTCGGGGCCGGGTGGCCCTGGGTGATTGCTCACCCAGGGCTCCCACAGATCCGTACGTGC
>CAZBFW010000753.1:0-2539 GCA_964491135.1 uncultured Phycisphaeraceae bacterium
CTCCAGGCGTTCCTTGAAGGCCCGGCCGCCGGGGAACACCTCCCCCGCCTCCAGACGCCGACTGCCCAGAAACCCCGGCATGTCGTCCGGGTCAATCCCGAACAGCCGCTGCTGCTGCCCGCCCAGGCGGATGGTGTCCAGAAAGACCGGCACGGCCCGGTCGACCACCGGCCGGCCGGCCAGCTCGGCGGAATGGATGAGGTCCACATACGTGTCCGGAAAAATGGCGCCGCCCTGAAAGATGACATTGGCGTGGCGGGGCAGCACGATCAACTCCGCGTCCACGCTCTCCATCCGGCTGGCCACCTCGTTCAGCGTGCCGTGCGAAAGGCTGAGCTGCACGACCATCATGCCGATGCCGATCCCGACGGCCGCGGCGCAGAGCACGGTGCGCAGCTTGTGGTGCATCAGGTTCGCCAGCGGCAGCAGCACGGCCTCGCGTTCTCCACAGCGGGTCCGGGCGATCCTCCTGCGTCTGTGCAGGCCCTGCCCCGATTCCGCGGGGCTCAGTGTAGTCGGTGTGCGGACCGGTTCAAACGGTGGCGCAGCGGCGCACGGCCCGGACAGCACTCCTCCGGGGAACACGAGCCTCTGCACGTGCGCCAATAAAGAAAGCACCAAATGCCACGGGGGCATCCGGTGCTTTCCGGAGGGGAAAGAAGCGTCATTCGCTTCGTCGCGTTCAATTTTCTCTGCAGGATCGCCGGCCCGGCGCTTGTGGCCCTCCTATCCCGCCCAGATCCGGTCCGCCCCATGCGTAAGCTACGGTAAGCCGTTAGCCGGTGGGGCCAAAACCTTACATCTAGCATTATCGGCCGATCTTACCCTGTCCGCAATGGGGTATTTGCCGTAAAACTTTGCTGCACAAAGGGAAACAGAGGTGTACGCTTTGCTCTCTTATCGAGAACTGGGTCAACCTCTCTTGCCCAGATTATCAGGATGTGAAGGCCCGAGACAGGGCGAGGTCGTGGGCCTGCCGGTAATACGAGTACAGATTGTTCCAGTCGAACAGCTCGGACAGGCGCTCCGTGCGGTTCCGCAGAGCAATCCGCTCTCGACGACTGAGGCGAGTGAACTCGTGCAGAATGCGAGCGAGCTGGCCGACGGACTCGTCCGCGCCAACGTCTCTCCGGTTCACGACGAAGAGGCCCTTGTGTTCGTGGTCCTCCACGTGGGCCTGCACGTACGCTCCGAAACCGGACAGGTTTGAGCAGACGGAAGGCACGCCCATCACCGTGCACTCGGCCGGGGTGTAGCCCCAGGGCTCGTAATACGACGGAAAGACGCCGAGGTGGCAGCCGCGCACGAACTCCTCGTAGTCCATTCCGAAGAGCGGATTGGTGGAAACGATGAACTCCGGGTGATACACCACCTTCACCCGATCCTGCGCCGTATTGAAGAGCCCTCGATGCCGAAGGTGGTTCAGGATGGGATCGTGCGAATCATCCACCATGTTGTGCGTCACGACGGGCGGGGGGACTGTTCGCCGGCGTGAATAGATCATCCGTTTGAGGCGGACGATTTCCGCGTCGTTGATCAGCGTGTCCACGTCGGGCAGCCGCCCGCCGGCTACCGCCCGCACGATCCGCTCTCCCACCCGCTGGGTGATCTGATTGCAGGCCTTGCGCAGCTCCTCGATCGTGAAGCGGTTCTTCAGCACCTCCACGTTCATGCTGTGCGTCGCCGCCGGCACCACCAGGAACGCCACGACCGTCACGTCGCTGCCCTCCTGGCGCAGAATGCCGTTCAGCCGAGCCAACGCTTCAATGAAAAGATCGATGCCCTTGTTACGGTACTCATACCGACCGGCCACGAACGTGTAGAGCGTCTTGTCCAGATCGAACGAGTACGACCCGAAGAAATGCCCCCGGATGAACTCGTGAATTCGCTCCTTGTACTCCGCGTGCAGCGTTTGGAATTGGTGCAGCGCCTCGAACCGCTCGACGCGAAGCCCGTTCGGCAGCACCAACTCCGGCCGGCGGCCCAGGAGATGCTCCGCCTCCCGGGCCGTCACCTCCGAAACCGTCGTGAACACGTGCGCCCCGTGGGCCGCCGCCCGTTCCACGGAATGGCGGTGGTGCACGTTCAGACGTCCGGCCTCCGCGTCCGGGTTCATCCAGGGCAACCGTCGGTAGAAATCACCGTCCGTCGCGCAGACGTATCGTCCCAGCAGGGTGGCATGAGTCGTGAACAGCGTCGCCACGGGCAGATTGTGGTGACGGATCAGCGGAATGGCCATGGAGGCCATCCACTCGTGGAAGTGAGCGATGGCCCGATGCCGGCCTTCGTGGCAACGGGCGAACTCCTGAAAGAACCGACAGACCATGGCGCCGAACACCACGGCATCGTTCGTTTCCGGGTCGCCGCCGGGCGAGGACAGCCGGCACGATTCCCAGAACCATCGCTTCCAGTTGTCGAGGTTGAAGTAGGCATGGCCGACGTCCAGCAGCACGACCCGCGGATTGCCCGTGATCAGCCACCGTCCGAAGTGGGCCTGGATGCCCTCCTGCCGCAGCGTGGCCAGCACCGGCTTGAGCAG
>CAZBFW010000754.1:0-2521 GCA_964491135.1 uncultured Phycisphaeraceae bacterium
GAGATAATGAGCGGTGACTGGAGTTCAGACGTGTGCTCTTCCGATCTGAGGAGACTCTATTCGCGGTCAAGCTGGCCTTGGAGGAGGCGATGACCAACGCCGTGAAGCACGGCAACGGCTGCGACCCCCGGAAGCACGTGAAGGTCCGGTACCTGGTGACCGAGGAGAAGATCGAGGTCATCGTCGAAGATGAGGGGCGCGGGTTTGAGCCCGGTGGCGTGCCCGATCCGACGACCCCGGACCGGTTGCCCCTGCCCAACGGTCGCGGGATCATGCTGATGCGGGCGTACATGGACAACGTGCACTATCGTCGCAACGGAACCGAAGTCTACATGATGAAGCGGAAGGGGGCGGCAGGATGACGACGAACCATCCGTTCCAGTGGGAGCCGTCGGACCGGGCGCTGTCCGTCGAGGTGACCCCCTACCCTGCGGGCGTCCTGGTTCGCCTGCACGGCTCGGCCACCATGGAGCGCTGCGACGAGTTGACGGCCCGGCTGGCTGACGCGGCACAGGGTCGGCCGGCGCTGATGGTGCTGGATCTGGGGGACCTGGACTTCATCTGCTCGCTGGGCTTGGGCAGCATCGTGGCCGTGTATCTTCGGGCGATGAAGTACGGCGGTCGGGTCGTGGTCTCGCGGCCGGCGCAGGCCATTCGTGAGATGCTGGAACTGACTCGGCTGAGTCATCTGCTGACCGTGTATGACACGCCGGAAGCGGCCCTGGCGGGGCGGGCATAATCCATTTCCGCCGGGACGGTTGAACACTTCGGTCATCCTGACGTTCTGCATTGGGTGCTGTCATGTCCATACGACGAACCGTTTGTTTCAGCGGTGACGTGCAGGGAGTGGGGTTTCGCTTTACGGCGGCGGGCGTGGCTCGGGCCTTCGACGTGGTCGGGACGGTGCGCAATCTCTCCGACGGGCGGGTGGAGGTTGTCGCGGAGGGTGATCCGGGCGAGCTTGACCGGTTTTTCGGGACCATCCAGGACGAGATGTCCGGGCTCATTCGGGACACGCAGGCGACGGAATCGCCCGCCACGGGTCAATGGACGGGTTTCCACATCGTGCATTGACGATGCGGACGGGTCTGCACAGGCGCCGCGGGTCTCTCCAGCGTCGTCGCCTTTCGCGGCAAGACTCAGGCCAGCACGTGGTTTCCCAGCACGTTCGCGACCACCCAGCTCACCAGCGCGCCCAGGAACAACACGGCTGAACCGCGTCTGCAGTGCTGAGGCGATGCGGGTTCGCCCATGAGCGTTGTGGCCTCGCCGGATCGCTGTTCGACCCACCGGGCCAGAAGCATCAGGACGAGGATGGCGGCGAACAGAGCATCGAGTGCCGTGCGCCAGCCGTCGCCGCGGGTGATGATCTGCCAGAGAATCAATGCCAGGGCGACCGGGCCGAAGAACACCCAGATCATGCGTGCTGCCAGCACTTGAAGGCTGCTGATCTGGCCGGGTGTCTTCTCCATTCGCGGCTCGTCTCGTGTCTGCATGGCTGTCTCCGTGGCGCGCGCGGGGAACCTTGTGGCGGCGTTTGGATGCCGGATTGCCGCCTGGATCGCCGGGCGTGGAGCGTGGTGGTCCGAAGCGCGTCCGCCGCGCGTCCGCTGCGGGCGACCCGTGGCTGTGATCCGGTTCACAAAGGAACGCCGGTGACCTGGTTGTCGGCGCGACAGATGACGACCGGAACGGCGGCCCGACCGTTCGACATGCCTACGAGCGCACGCGCGACTCGCACCCTTGATCAACGTGTGCGAACAAGTGTAGCAGGCGGGGAGCCGCAATTCAAGGTTCGGCTCATGGCGGACCCGACGGCTTTCACTCGCCCGGCGGTGCGTCCGGCGCCGTCGGGGTTGTTGCTGGTGCCGTCGGTTCCAGAGAAACGCGCTGCCGCAGCAGCGCCACGATCAGATCCGCGGCCTGGGCCGGGGAGAAGCCGGTCATGTTCAGCACCAGGTCGTATCGTTCCGCCTCGTCGCGGACGGAGCCGAAGTGGCCGGTCAGAAACTGCTCTCGCTCGCGGTCGATGCGATCCACCTCGGCTGCCGCTTTCTGCGGATCCAGGCTCTGTCGCGCCGCGTGCGCGGCGATTCGCTTTTCGCGGTCGGCGATCAGCCGAACGTGAATCCCGCGGTCGGACGGCAAAAGCAGTCCGGCCCCGCGTCCGAGGAAGATGGCATTCGACTGCGAGGCAATGGTGGCGATGGCCAGACGCAGCCGCCGGAAGTAGTCGTTTCGCAGCGCGCCGGGGCCCAGCGCGATCGGTCGGAGGATCGCGTCGAGCCAGTTGTCCCGCCGCTCGTCCATCAGCTGGTAGAGACGTCGTCGCACGCCGTCGTCGGCCGCCATGTGTTCGACGATTTCCTTGTCATAGACGTCCCAGCCGAGTCTTTGGCTGAGCAGGTCGGCGACCGTCCGGCCGCCGCTTCCCATCGAGCGTGACAAGGCGATATACGGATGCACGAAAGCGGACTCCGCCGCATCCGACGCAGGACCCTGGTGGGTGTGGATCTCCCAC
>CAZBFW010000755.1:0-2518 GCA_964491135.1 uncultured Phycisphaeraceae bacterium
GATAATGAGCGGTGACTGGAGTTCAGACGTGTGCTCTTCCGATCTGGCCCAGGGCTTCGAGACCTTCGAACCGCGTCGGTCCGCGGAACGGAAACGTGAGTTCTGCCGGGTCCCACACGTTGAACACGATGACGTCGTTGCCGCGGTACCGCAGGTGCTGCAGCCCGCGGAGCGTCTCCTGCGGGTCGTCGAACAGGTCGCTGATCAGCACCACCACGCCGCGGCTGACCCGCTCGGCCAGATCGTCCAGCACGGCCCGCAGTGACGTGCGGGCGGGGCCGATGCTCACCTGCAGATCGTCGATGAGCGGACGCCAGAGCGACGGATGGTTCGAGGGCTTGCGGAAGCGCGTGATGCGCCGGTCGAACAGCGCCAGCCCCACCGAGTCCCGCTGGGTGAGAGCGAGGTAGGCCAGGCTGGCGGCCACGGCGGTCGCGTACTCGTGTTTGCTCAGCGGTGCCGCGTCGCTGCGGTAGGCCATGGATTCGCTGCAATCCACGGCGAGGATGCAGTTGAGGTTCGTGTCCTGCTGGTATTCCTTCACGAAATACCGGTCCGTGCGGCCGAACAGACGCCAGTCGATGTGCCGGATGTCGTCACTCTGGGTGTAGGGCCGGTGGTCGGCAAACTCGACGGAGACGCCGCGATACGGGCTGCGGTGCATGCCGGCGTACAGACCTGCGACGGCCAGTCGGGCCCGCAGTTGCAGTCCGCTGATCCGGGCCAGCACCTGCGGGTCGAGGTACTTGCGGTAATCGCGGGGCGGCGTCGGCCGGCGCGTTTCTCCCGCGGCTTCCTGCGGCATTGCGTGCTGGCCGGTTTCCGCCATGGTGAATCCGTTCAGCCGCGGCGCGGCTCCTGCGCGGACGTTTCGGCAAACACGCGGGCGGCGGACTGGGCGTCCAGTGCGTCCGACGGCTCGCTGGGCAGTGTTGCGATGAGGCGGTCCACGATGCCGTCCGGGCGAATGCCGTCCGCTTCCGCGTTGAAATTCGTGATGATCCGGTGACGCAAAACAGGGTGCGCGACGGCACGGACGTCCTCGATCGACACGTAAAACCGGCCCTCCAGCAGGGCCCGGGCCCGGCCGGCGGACACCAGGTGCTGCGAGGCTCGCGGACCGGCGCCCCACGACACGTAGTCCCGCACAAAGTCCGGCGCGTCCTCGCGGTCCGGACGGCTGGATCGGGTCAGGCGCAGGGCATAGCGAGCCACGTGATCGGCGCACGGCACCTGCCGCACAACGTCCTGGAGCGTGGTGACGTCCTGGGCGGACATGACGCGCTGCACGGCCGCATCGGCCGGCCCGCCGGTCAGGTGGATGATGGCCAGTTCCTCCGCCTCGCTGGGATAGTCCACCAATATCTTGAACATGAACCGGTCAAGCTGGGCCTCGGGCAGGGGGTACGTGCCTTCCTGTTCGATGGGGTTTTGCGTGGCCAGCACGAAGAAGGGCTGCGGCAGCTTGTGCGAGTACCCCGCTGCGGTCACCTGGCCTTCCTGCATGGCTTCCAGCAGGGCGGACTGCGTTTTGGGCGGCGTGCGGTTCACCTCGTCCGCCAGAATCATGTTCGCGAAGACCGGGCCGGGCACGAATCGCAACTGGCGCGTGCCGGTCGCCTTGTCTTCTTCAATGACTTCCGTGCCGGTGATGTCCGAGGGCATCAGGTCCGGCGTGAACTGGATGCGGGAGAAACTCAACGACAGCGTTTTGGCCAGCGTGCTGATGAGCAGCGTTTTCGCCAGGCCGGGCACGCCTTCCAGAATGCCGTGACCCCGGCACAGCAGGGCGATCAGCAACTGGGTGATTACCTCATCCTGCCCGACGATCACCTTGGCCAGCTCGCCGCGCAGGGCTCGGCAGGATTCCACGAGTCGTGTTGCGGAGGCCGGGTCGATCTCGCCCGAGCCGGCTCCGCCCGCCGGTGCGTGTGGGGCCATAGGGGTTTGCTCCTCCTGAGCATCTCGCCGCGGACCGGCGACCGCCCGCCGGGCTGCCGCGTTCGCAGGAGATTCTACCGGTCCGGCCCCGGGCGGCCAAACACGGCACGAGTGCCCGTCAGTAATGCGGGAACCGCGTGTCGATGGGATGCACCCACACCCGGCAGATGGGGGCGTCCGATCGCTCGAAACCCTCCATCGACCGCTCCCGGTCCGTGGAATAGAGCCGTCGTCCGTCCGCCGCGCGGAACTCGTATAGCAGCGCAGTGGTTGCGGGCGGATCGACCGCATCCGCGGGCAATGCGTGGAAGACAACCCCCAGGGTGCCATCGGCACGAGCGCGTAACGCGGAGTGGCCGGGCGCTTCCTCGACCTCCACCACCGGCACGGAGCCCGGCACTGGCCGATCGAACGCCCAGAATGCGATCCGGCCATCGCTTGCCTGCAGGCCCCGCGATCCGATGGCCAGACCCTGCGGGAGGCGTTCCGCCGGGTTCGATGGATTGTCACGACCGCCTGGCAGGTACACCGGGACCGGCAGGGCCAGCCGCGGCTCGTCCAGGCTCAGCTTGTAGAG
>CAZBFW010000756.1:0-2513 GCA_964491135.1 uncultured Phycisphaeraceae bacterium
GGCCGGTTGTCGACGGAGAGGGCGGCTTCCTTGAGGATCTCGGCCAGCGTGGGATGAGCGTGGCAGGTGCGGGCGAGATCTTCGCTGCTGGCCCCGAACTCGATGGCGGCCACCGCCTCGGCGATCAGGTCGCCGGCCCGGGCCCCCAGAATGTGCACGCCCAGCACGCGGTCCGTCTCCTTGTGTGCCAGAACCTTGACACTGCCTTCGATCTGGCCCAGCGCATGCGCCCGGCCATTGGCCCGATACTGGAACACGCCCTTGCGATAGGGGACGCCAAGCTCCTTGAGCTCATCCTCCGTCTTGCCCACGCCGGCGATCTCCGGCTCCGTGTAGACCACGCCGGGGATGGCGTCGTAGTTCACGTGGCAGTAGCCGGTGACGATCTGTTCGACGCAGGCCACGCCCTCCTCCTCGGCCTTGTGCGCGAGCATCGGGCCGCGGATGACGTCGCCGATGGCGAACACCCCGTTGGCCGCCGTGGCAAAGTGCTCGTTGACGGGCACGCGGCCACGCTCATCCAGCGTGATGCCCACGGTGTCCAGGCCCAGGTTGTCCGTGCAGGGTTTGCGGCCGACAGCCAGCAGCACGCGGTCGCATTCGATGGGCTCGGCCCCCTCGTATTCGACGATGCACGTGTCGCCTTTCACGCGGGCGCCGGTCACCCGGCTGCCGAGCTTGAACGTGAGCCCCTGCTCCGTGAACAGGCGCTGGGCCTGCCGGGCGATCTGTGAATCCGTGCCGGGCAGGATGCGGTCCAGGTATTCCAGCACGGTGACCTTCGCGCCCAGGCGGTTCCAGACGGAGCCGAGCTCCAGCCCGATGAACCCGGCCCCGATCACGACGAGGTGCGCGGGCACCTCCGAAAAGGAAAGCCCCTCGGTGCTGGTGCCGATGCGGTGTCCGTCCGGCTCCACGCCCCGCAGCGGCGCAGAGACGCTGCCGGTGGCGAGGATGACGTGCCGGGTCTCAATCTCCGTGGCGCCGCCGGGTCCTTCCACGACAACCCTGCCCGCGCCGGCCAGCCGCCCGTGGCCCTGGTACCGCGCGATCTTGCGCTTCTTGAAGAGCAGGCCGATGCCGTTGGTCATGGTCTCCACGATCTTGTTTTTGCGCTGCAGCATGGCGGGCAGGTCAAGCTCCACGCTGCCCACTTTCACGCCGAACCCGGCCAGGGCGTGCCGGGCCTCGTGGTAGCGCAGGCTCGATTCGAGCAGGGCCTTGCTGGGAATGCACCCGATGCGGAGGCACGTTCCGCCGAGCGCCGGCTCCTTCTCCACGCACGCGACGTTCAGGCCAAGCTGGGCGGCCCGAATGGCCGCCACGTATCCGCCCGGCCCGGCGCCAATCACCACAAGATCATGCTGCGGCATCACAAACTCCCGCGGGTTAAAACCGCCGAACACGGGGTTCAGGGGTCAGGGTTCAGGGTTCCGGGGCCTGTCATTACTCCGTCTGGCCCCCCAGTATCAGACGCCGACACTGCCCACGCAACCGACCATGCGGCTCCCCATGCCCAGCAATCATCTCCGGCGACCGCCGGCCTCCATTCCTCCACACTATAAGCGCCCCACCCCGCCACGTCCCGCGCCGACCGTCCCGAATGCGCTGACGCAAGTCCTTTCTTTCCCGTCGGTTGGAGTGCAGATGCAGGCGTGTCCTATCAGGGCGCGTCCAAACACCACGGCCGCGCGTTCGCCGGAGAAAGCCGGCTGCCAGAGAGAAGAAAGGACGAGGGGCCTGCCTTCCCTCGGCTGAAGCCGGCCACGCCCCCCATCCCAGGGCCGTCCGACTCTCAGAAATGCCAGTGTCAGTGGTATGGCACTTACACTCGTGATGGGTGACCCCCCGCGATATCCCCAGTCCACAGGGTCTCATTGAGAGCTTTCAGGGCTAATGCTCATTCACATCCCCGTTCGCCGGTTGCTCAGCGCGATCCCGTTTTTCCCGCCCAATCCCGTTTGCACCGGCCAACTCAGCAAGGTAATCCCACTGGCGTTGCGAAATCGGGGTCCCGCACTCTGGGCAGCGCGGCTCCGCAAGTCCAAAGAGGCAATACCCGCATTTCCGGCAGCGATCCAGGCGGAGCGCACGCCAGAGAAGGAGACGACTGACACCATGGGTCACCATGGGGAAAACCACCATGCATCCGACGAAACACAGGATCCACCTCAGAAGAATCTGGGATATCTCATCTTCCACCAAGTTGCGTTCAGTATTCACGACCAGCGAGGAACCAACAGCCAGAAAGAACCCCGCGGCAATGCGCCTGCGAAAGCCCACATCGACCGCAGGCAACGAGGCGATGACTGCACAGACGATGATGGGAATGACCCACATATGATCCCGGTATGTGGGCGCGTGTGGATGCACGCACGGACTGCAAGACCAGTCAACAAGCACAATGGCGATAGTGCAGCGGTATGTCCACGTTCGGAGTCTGGCCATTCTCTCCTATGCCGGTCTCCTATCTGCAATAGGGCTTGATGAGTTTCCGGAACCCGTCCGATGCT
>CAZBFW010000757.1:0-2511 GCA_964491135.1 uncultured Phycisphaeraceae bacterium
TTAAGCATGATCTCCCACCGGCCGGCGGAAGGCTCTCGCAGGAACAACCCCTCGACTCGGCCCCCCGTGGCTCGCCGCAGCACCAGCCGGGCCGGGACGACGCGCGTGTCATTCAGGACGAGCACGTCTTCCGCTCGGAGGAGCCGGGGCAGCGCGGTAAAGGGCATATCCGCAAGCTGGCCGGAGTGCCGGTTCACCACCAGCAGGCGCGACTTATCACGCAGCTCGGCCGGGGCTTGCGCGACCAGGTGTTCCGGGAGGTCGTAGTCGAGTTCCGCGATGGTGAAATCGCCCATAGCCCGGACATCATCGCATTGCCTCGTTGCAGAGAAAAGGCGGGAGTGGAGGGACGGAGGGACCACGGCGCGCCGGGGGAGGCTCCGGGACGGGCGGACGTGGGTGATGCGGGGGCCAGACGTTGCGTGCGGGCATCGTTTCGGAACAACAGATTCAGCAGCGTCGATCACGGTTATAGGGGCATTGCATGCAACTCCCTGTGGTTGCAGAGGTTGCATGTGTTTCAAGTCAATCGTCATCCGCTCGACGACTGGGTGCGCGGGATGCAACGTTGGGGGCTGGACCGCAGTGCGCTCACTGCGGCCTATGGGGGGAAAGATATGGAAATCCAACCGATCCATACGCCACCGCATCGGGTCTGGGTGACACCGTGGGGGCCGTGGCTCTCGCAACGCGTTTCGTGCTGGGGAACGCTGCAACCCCTTCTCAGCAGTCGCTGGCAGTTCTGCGGCGGCTACTGGTTTTCCCCCTGTCGCTCGGTGTACAGCTTCGTCTTGCCGCCGGTGTATCCGATCGACCTCTCCGCGCCGCGAGACGCGAAGCCCGCCAAGCCCCTCGACCTCACCTGGCCCTACGAGATGCCGCTGCCGGAGTCAGAAACGCTCGATGACGAACGTATGGAGCTTCATTCACAGATTCAGCCCGGAAGCTACCTCGATCTGCTGACGTGACGGCTGCCCGGGATCGTGCGTGCTCGTGTCCTGGTGGCTACAATGCCGCGGATGGGTCTGATTCGACAACTCGTGGATGGTGTCGGCCGAATCATCGCCCCCGCTCATCTCCTGCACTGGCTGCAATACGCCGGTCTGCGCGTGGTTACCGTTGTGCTCTACCTGTTTCCGGTGGAGTGGAACCTGCGGACGGCACGCATTCTGGGTCGCATCTGGCCTGTGGTGATGCCTCGCCATTTTCGCCGGGCGAAGGAGCATTTGCGTCTGGCGTACGGCGACAGCCTTGCCCCCGCAGAAATGGACCGCATCGCATTGCGCTCCATGCAGCATCTGGCCATGATGGCGGTCGAGATGGCCTTCGCCCCCCGGCTGATCGACGAGTGGACCTGGCCGAAGTACGTCCGCCCGGTGGGCATCGAGGAGGCGCTGGAGGTCCTGCTCCGCGGCAAGGGGGCCCTTTTGCTGACCGCCCACTTCGGGAGCTGGGAATTGGCCGGGTACCTGCTGGCCACCTACGGGTTCGACATCGTGGCCATCATGCGGCCGCTGGACAATGAGTACCTCAATCGCTTCGTCGTGCAGACTCGCCAGCGGCGAGGCCTGCGGCTCATCAACAAGAAGGGGGCCACCGCCCAGGCGGAAGAGATCATCCGTAGCGGGGCGGCGCTGGGATTCATCGCCGACCAGAACGCCGGCAGCAAGGGCATGTTCGTCGATTTCTTCGGGGTCAAGGCCTCCGCGTACAAATCCATCGGGTTGCTGGCCATGTCCATGGAGGTGCCGATCATCGTCGGCTACGCTCGTCGGGTGGGGGATCGGTTCTTCTACGAGGTGGGCGTGCAGCGGATCATCTACCCGCACGAGTGGCAGGACCAGGCCGACCCCCTGCGCTGGATCACCCAGGAGTACACGGCTGCCATCGAGACCTTCGTGCGACGATGGCCGGAACAGTACCTGTGGATCCACCGCCGCTGGAAATCCCGTCCGAAGGCGGAACGGCTGGCGGCTGCGGCCGCCGCGGCCGGTTGACCGGACCTCGTGGAGGCCCTAGAATCGGCCGTGATTCGCGTCCGCGGAGTCTCGTGGAACTCATTACATAGCAAGGAGTTGAGAAAACGCCATGGCGGGTGCCGATACGGTTACGATCACGGAATCAAACTTCGAGAAGGTAGTTCTTCAGGCGGAGCAGCCGGTGCTGGTGGACTTCTGGGCCGAGTGGTGCGGTCCCTGCAAGGCGATCGGGCCGGCCATCGACGAGTTGGCGACGGAGTACAAGGGCCGTGCGGTGGTCGGCAAGGTGAACGTGGACGAGAACCAGGGCCTGAGCAGCCAGTGCGAGGTCAGCGCGATCCCGACGCTCCTGCTGTACAACGGGGGCGAGGTCCAGGAGCGCATCGTAGGGCTCCGTGCCAAGAAGGAGCTGGCGGCGGTGCTGGATCGGGTGCTGGGCTAGCCTGGCGGTCGCAAGACGTGCCTTTGGGGGCTTTGGGGCATAGGCGCTAACCTAAGACCCATAATCTGAGGAGTTCGCGCAGGCGAACGG
>CAZBFW010000758.1:0-2507 GCA_964491135.1 uncultured Phycisphaeraceae bacterium
ACTCTTTCCCTACACGACGCTCTTCCGATCTTGCGCGGCGGAAGCCGTGTTCAGGGAACACGTGTAGACGGTGTCGAAGACCACGCCGCGCGTGTCGATGCTCGCCAGAAACGCCTCGATCTTCTTCCGCTGCAGCGATTCGCGGTGATGCTGCGCCTCGTCCGGGCTCATTCCCTCATAACGGTGGCCGAAGGGGACGCCGAACACGGACTGGACCAGCACGTGCGACTGGTCCCCGCTGAGCCTCGCGACATACAGTGCGGTCTCAAGTGCCATCCTGGAGTGCTCGGACCCGTCCACGAGAACGAGCAGTCGGCTCAGGCGCGGGCGAGCCCCTGCGGGAGCCACAAACACGTCGCACGGGGTCTTGCGGGCCAGCCGATAGAACGCCGCTCCCAGAGCCAGCGGATCGTGCGGCCGCCGGCGGCCGACCACAATCATGTCCAGGTCGTGATCCCGCGCTGTACGAAGCATTTCCCTGAGGCCGGTCGCCTCCGACACGTGCACCTCGACACCGTGGGCCAGGTCCTCACAGAACGCTTCGCGGACCTGCCGGCGCAGGGCGTCAAGGTCCGGGGCCTGCGTCTCAACCGGATTCTCGAGGCCCCGCACGTGGATGCAGTCAATCGACTCGGGCCTGCCCAGCCTTGCCATCAGGCCGGCGAAGGCCAACGCCTCCTCGTCGCCGGGCTCGTCGTTCAGGTACACACCGAGCTTTCGCAGATTCCTCACAGGGCACCTCTTCGTCTGTGACGCGGTCACGCTTTTCCGTGGCCGCCTGCGAGTGATTGTTGCGCGTTTGCGTTTCGCGCCCTGGCGGGCTCGCGCCGGGAACGTCAGGAACGGTCGCCGGCCCGCCGCCTGGGCAGGAACACGTTTCCTTCGACCACCCAGTAACCGATGCTCATCGCCAGGGTGACCGCGGCCAGGCCCAGCATTTCGTGCATGCTCACCTCTTTCATATCCAGGATGATCACCTTGCGGGCGATCGCGATGAGCGCAGTTGCCATGACGATCCGAATGTGAATCACATCGTCGCGCAGGTAGATGGTGATGTTGATGAAGATCTCGATGGCGATGAGCACGCCCATGAACGCCCCGAAGGTCCCCAGGATGTCGCTGATTTCCAGAAGCAGAAACGGCGGGGCGACCAGACGCTGGTACAGGACCCAGACGACGTCGACCACACCCATAATGATGACGAAGACCATCAGGATGGCGAGTGCCCGCACCGCCCAGTGGATGACGTGGATGAGGCTCGCCACAAACCGGTCGTGGCGGGCCGCACCCTCCTCGGCGACGGGGCCGTGCCGATGCTCGGGCGGTAGCGGGTGAACTGCCGAAGGATCTCGCTCGTCCATGATGCGATTCCGGAACACAGTCGGCCGCGTGACTGTGACACCTCGCCACACGACATGACGACCGATCGCGTGTGGATGTTCATGATACGCACGCCAAGGCCGTCCCGCCACCGGAAAAGCGTGACACCTCTCCTCTGTCACCTTTCCTCTGCGTGACACCTTTCCTCTGCGCGGGTGCCGTCCTCCGCCCCCGTTCGGGGGTGGAACGTGCGCGGGGAGGCGTGCCTCCGTCCACGGGTTCCGCTCCGATTGTCATCGGAGCTTCACCCGTGGCTATCCGCCATGACCCCGTCAGGCTCGGGTCCGGCCCGGCTCGCGAGAGACGCGGGCCTTCGCGCTGTACCCGGTGCAGTGGTCGTTCGATTCGGCCCGGCCAGCGACGAACGCTGGGTATCTCTGCTGGGGATGAGCCGAGTGGCCGGGGAGACAATGTAGGCTGTGGACTGTAGCCCGTAGACTGTAGGGGCTGAGCCGATTAGCCGGGGGGACGACACGTTCCAAACCCGTTCACGGGCCTTCCCCGCCGAATGCGTGGGTCCGGCTCGCGGACCATCCCTTCTAGTTTCCAGTCTCGAGTTTCTTGTTTCCAGATGTTGGCCGGCCCTTCGAGGGCCGGTAGACCGATTGCCCCACTGACACCCCCTTTTTTCCCGGCACCCCGTTTCAGCGGGATTCCGTGCTCAGTGTCACCGCGTGCCACTGCTTCTTGAGCAGTGGTCCCGGCACAGTCACAGATGGCCTGCCAATCACGCCCGTCGGACCGATCTTGCTCGCCCCCCTCCATCCGCCGTAAGCCACCCCCGCCCTTGAGTCCGATGTGAGTATTTGAGATGTCTCGTTTCACACCTCCACGGCACTTCCCCTCCGCCACACCGTACGACCCCCGCCCACCCATCCGCTCTAGTCTCGAGTTTCCAGTTTCTTGGCTCTAGCGTGTGGTCGGCTTCATCCGACCGGCCAGTGCCGCCATTTTCCGGTGGGGGTGGCCGGGACCTTCATCACTCCCGTTCTTCTTCCTCCTCCTCCTCGCGACGGCCAACCGGCCGCCACGTCCCGAATACTGGCAAGTCGGCCACTGCGGGAGCCCGCCCCGGCAATTGCAGCCGGGCTTAAGCCCGGTGTCGATGATGTGCGGCATTGCCACCG